>JBBKWI010000145.1:0-9931 GCA_037968875.1 Candidatus Sericytochromatia bacterium
CCATGAAAGCCTCCAAACAGAAAGATATATTCGGATTGTCCCTGGCCAAAGCGATAGATGGGGATCTCACGGCCTTCAACAGAGGTTTGGTTTTGCTTGATTTGAATAGTTTCTGGCGCAGCGAAAACAGCCGTTTGGGTCAAAATTGCCAGGCAGGATAGGCTCAGGTTGATCAGGGGTTTTAAATTGGTTTTCATCAGAGATTGGTCCATTAATTGTTTAGAGACGCGGCTCAGGAATTGAGTGTATTCAAAGTTTGAAGCCTGAAGCGCAAGGGAGTGTCTCGCATATCTAATTTTAATAGCCAAAATGCTCAGGGTCTAGTGCGTTTGCTACATTTCAGATGGTGATATGCAAACATTTTGACTCAATCCTATGACTCAGTCTGAGAGTCCCTGAATCAAGCTTTTGATCGTCTGCATATTGGCCTCACCTGGATCGATTTTATGATAAGGGCCAGGATGAATTAAATCCAGGGCTTCGGGCACAATCTGCTTATCCATAGTACCGACTTGTTGGTGGCTATAGACTTTGCTGAGAGGGATCTGATAGCGCTGCATCAAACAATGGGTCAGAGCTGCCGCCTGGGTCAGGGTTTTGGATTTTGTAGCTAAATCATTGGCATGCATGGCGACCAATTCAATATTAATCGCCCGATGATTGATCCCATATGCTCCCCGCGAGCGAATTTGATCCGGTAAGATTTGCCAGATAATATCTTCCTGGATCGCGTAGTGCACACTTAAGCCAGGCGTTTCGTTCGCAAAGGCATTTGTATTGACCAGATTCCAGGGAAAACCTTTGCTGACGGTATAGTGTAAAACGATCACTTTGGGGTCCAGGTTCCAGGTGTTCTCAGCATAATGGCGTTGGCTATAGGCTGCAATCAGAGGTTTATAGCTTGTGAGATCACGCTGACGGCTGGTGTCAATTTGTAATTGGCAACCGGGGGCTACTTGTTTAGCCTGGGTCGCTTTTAACTTAGGTGAAAGCGAATGGGCCGAAGCTGTTGAAAGGCTTAGGAGTGTTGCGGAAACGATGAGGCCAAAGAGTCGTATTTTCATACTTATGAGTTTACCTGATTGGGCTCTGGGCAAACAAGGCAAAAGCAACCTGAAGATCAGGTTTTACTTGGCTGAGATCATTCCAACCAATTGTTCGATTTCTTCGGGGGTCAAAACGGGAAGGGTAATCGCAGAAGTAGGTAGGCTAGCAATCCATTGAAACATAATAAACTCCTTTGGTTGATTTGAGCTTAACATGATTGATGCCATTGATCCTGTGACCAAAGATCGGTATGCTGACTGAAAAAGATCTGAGGATATATTTGTGCAAACTGTGAATGTGACCGCTTCGGAATCTCCCCCCTGGGATACGGATGAAAACGCCGAAAGCTCTGCTCCCCTTGCCAATCCTTCTCTGGGTGCCAATCCCCAGGGAGATTATGACAAATTGGTGGATGCTATTATTCAGGCTCGTCATAGTATTGGTGGCAATTTTTTGACTCTGGGTCAGGCCCTGAGCGTGGTCAAAGATCAGCGCTTATACGAGCAAGGCGGTTTTCAATCCTTTGCTCATTTTTTAAATGATAAGCGCATCGACATCGCCCCCACGGATGCCCAGCGTTTTATGGCTGTGACCCGTGACCCTGCTTTTGAGCGCAATTTAAATATGGGTTTGTCTAAAATTCTGGAACTGATGAAATTGCCTTCTGCCCAGCGCGGTGAGTTGCTGGCCAATGGAGCCACAATTAATGGTGAACACAAAGATATTCAGAATATGAACCTGAAAGAAATGAAGGCTGCTTCTCAGGAGCTCAAACGTGATGGCAAGCAACGCTGTGAGCGCTGTCGTCGCTGGGTAGATGTTGCCCAGGAGCTTGAAGGCAAACTTTATGGTTCTGGCGGTTCGCATAAATGTTTTGAGCTCGAGCTAGAAGAACGCCGATCCTTAAGTGCCGGACGTTTGCCCGAAGATCAATTAGATCAGGTGCTCACGACTTTGCGTACAGAGGACGTTCCGAGCAGTGCCTCGCCTTTGCAATGGATGCCTGAAAGTCTATATAACCTCTACGGTCAATTGATCCATGAGCAAGAGCAGTCCGGTGGCGAAGTCACGACAGAAGCACTCTCTCAAGAGCAGGAAACTCTGAAAAAACTGGTTTATTTGTGCCAGAATCGGCTCAATGAAGTGACTGAAATGCTCAAAGCCATGCAAGCTATGGATACGCCTGAGGCCTGATGTCAAGCCCAGTTGAACCGCCCGAAATACCTGAAACAGAGCCAGAACTGCTATTAGCGTCTGATGCCAGTTCTATAGGAGAGCCTATTCCAGTTCTAGAGAAACCAAAGCGCTGGCGGCGGCGCTGGATTGTCTTGGGTATTTTGCTGATCGTGCTGGCTATTGCGGCAGCCTGGTGGTTTTCACAGCCCAAAGTAGAGCCCACGACAAAAACGATTCAATTAGAAAAACTGACCGAAACGATTGATGTCAGTGGAGTGGTGCTCTCTGAGCATGATGTCATGATCAAGTCTGAGATTGCAGCAGCGGTGCGTCAGCGCCTGGTTCAAATTAATCAGCGGCTTGCTGCTGGCACCCCTTTGCTTAAACTTGCCGAAAGTCAACAAAGTTTGCAAGTTAAGCAAACTCAGATCACCGGCCAGGGAGCCATACAGCAGTCCCAAACAGATCTGAACACGGCCCGACGAGCGCTGCAAGAAATTGAGGCCCAGGCGGATCGGGCGGTGATTAATTTACGCAATGCCCTGCAAAAGGCCGAAGAAAACCTGTTTTTCGTAGAACGAGAATTGACGCGCTCAAAACAACTCTACCGGGAAGGCGTGATTACGTCTCAGAATTTAGCTCAGCAGCAACAACAAGTCGATCAGGCTCGCCTGGATCTTAAAAGTGCCAACAATCAACTTGAAACGGCAATTGCCAATCGCCCTGAAGTGATCAATGCTCGTAATCGGGTCAGCCAGGCCCAGACAGCGCTCAGTTCGGCGAGTAAGCAAGCTAAAGCCAATCAAGACCTGAGTCAAAATGCCCTGAGCCAGACCCTAATTCGAGCTCCCTTTGCCGGTTCTATCACGCAATGGGAAGTCAACCAGGGCGATTATTTAGCACCAGGTGCCTCGGTTGGCCGTTTGCAAGATCTCAATGATCTGCGCTTGCAAGTCACCGTCAATGAATTGGACTTCCCGCGCATTGGCCTGGGTGCTCAGGTAAAAGTCGTCTTTGACGCTTATCCTGATATCACGTTTTTGGGCTCGGTGGTTTGGAAATCGCAAGCCACGGTGACGGGCAATGAAAATATTCAGGTTTTTCCGATCAAAATTTGGTTTGAGAATAAAGATCAGCGTATCAAGCCTGGTATGAGTGGTGATGCTGAAATTGTGGCCCGTGTGCGTGAGCAGGTGATTGCGGTACCTATTTCTGCTGTCGAACGCAAAGATGAAGCCTATTTTGTGAAGGTTTACAGAGACGGTAAAACCGAAGAGCAGGCAGTCACGATCGGGATCTCTACATTAGATCAGGTCGAGATTCTGAGTGGACTAAACGCGGGTGATCAGATTATCGTGACCCCAGTTGAGGAATAAATGACTCCAACCCCTCGCGTGATTGAAACCCGTCAGCTCAATAAAATCTATCAGGGAGCGATTGATTTTCACGCACTGCATGATATTGACTTGCATGTCGAGCGAGGTGAAATGTTGGCGATTATGGGCACCAGTGGCTCCGGTAAGTCGACCCTAATGAATATTTTGGGTTGCCTTGATCGCCAGAGCAGTGGGCGCTTTTTTCTGGACGGCCATGATGTTGCCCTGTACAAAGATGCAGACCTGGCCCAGATTCGCAACCAAAAAATCGGCTTTGTCTTTCAAAGTTTTAATCTCTTGCCACGCTATTCAGCTTTGCAAAATGTGGAATTGCCGCTTGTCTATACAGAGCTCAGTGCTCGCAAAAGACAAGAACGGGCCCAGCAGGCACTTGAGCGCGTGGGCTTGGGCGACCGCCTCAAAAACCGTCCCAATGAATTGTCTGGCGGTCAAAAACAGCGTGTCGCGATCGCACGAGCAGTCGTGAATCAACCGACAATTTTGATGGCAGATGAACCTACCGGTGCTCTCGATACCCGCACGGGTCAAGAGATCATGTTTTTGTTTCAAGAATTGCATGCCCAGGGTTTAACTGTTTTAATGGTGACCCATGAGCCCGAAGTGGCCCAGTATTGTCAACGGATCATTCGCATGCAAGATGGGCGGATTATTTCAGATCAGGCGATTGAGCAAGAACGGGTCGTGATCAGTGACTAAACAAATGCCCTGGTATATGATGCGATGACCAAATATTTTCGCATGGCTTTTGAAGCCCTGGTAATCAACAAAGTGCGGGCTTTTTTGACAACCCTGGGGATCATTATCGGTGTTTTTTCGGTGATTGTGATGATCGGTTTTGGTCAGGCTTCACAGGCCTATATCACAGATCAGGTCAAGGGCCTGGGGGCCTCGGTTTTGATCGTGACTCCAGGCAACCCCAAGGCCCAGAGCTTTGGCCCACCGGGTGGAAATGGCCTGGACAAAATAGATATCGATGATGCCGAAGCACTGGAAAATTTACCCGGCGTCAGTTTTGTTTCACCGAATGTCTTTATCCAGACCACGATTAAATTTGGACGCAATACCCTGCCGGCAGCAATTTTGGGTACCAATCCTCAGATGCAAGATGCCAGAGGGCTCAAAGTTGATCAGGGGCGCTTTTTTTCAATGCAAGAAGCCCGTTCGGCTGCTCAGGTGATTGTGATGGGGCATAAACTCACAAAAGATGTTTTTGAAAATACTTTAGAAAAACCGCTGGGGGCTAAAGTACGCATTGGCTCTCAGCGTTACCGGATTATTGGGGTTTTAAAAGAACAGGGTGGGGGCTTGTTTGGATCCGTTGACGATCAGGCTTTTATGCCAACTAAGACCTTTCAACAAACGCTGAAGTCCGGTAAAGGTCTCAATTCGGTCTTTATTCGGGTCAAAAACGAGAAACTGTTAAGTATCACAGAAGATCGGGTGCGACAATTACTGCGTTATCGCCACAATATACGACCCGAAGAAGATGATGATTTTCGCGTGCAGACCCAGGCTGAATTATTGCAAACCGTGGGCACGATCACGCAGGTCTTCACTTTTTTACTGGCCGGTATTGCTGCGATTTCACTGGTCGTTGGGGGGATCGGTATTATGAATATTATGTTGGTCTCTGTCACAGAGCGGACTCGCGAAATCGGGGTGCGGAAAGCTGTTGGGGCGACGCGTCGCGATATTTTGATCCAGTTTCTAATTGAGGCAGCCACGATCTCAATTGCTGGCGGCACGATCGGTATTGTGCTGGGCTTAGGGGTGACCAAAGTCGTCACCCAATTGATGGGGCTGCCTTTTGTGGCATCTCAGGCAGCCGTGATAGGTGGCTTTCTCTTTTCAGCTGGCGTCGGGATTTTCTTTGGGATTTACCCGGCCAATAAAGCATCTAAGCTGGACCCCGTCGATGCTCTGCGCTATGAATGAAGTTTTAGTTTTTTTCCCAGACCAGTCGCAAACCGACCCCCCGATTTTTTTGCTGCGGTCGGCCTGAATGACGTTGAGCAGAGCGTGAAAACTTGGGCGCAAACATAAAACTGCCGCCACGCATAACCCTTGCGATCCCTGTGACAGGGCCTTTGGGGTCAATCTGACTCCCTAAAGGGTAGTTTTCGTACCAGTCACCGACCCATTCGTAGACATTGCCATACATATCATAGAGCCCCCAGGCATTGGGCGATTTGGAGGCTACTGGATGCGTAATCAGGCCGGAGTTTGTTTTGAACCAGGCGTAGTGCTCTAAGTCCTGATCCTGGTCACCAAACTCATAAATACTGCGGCTGCCAGCTCTGGCGGCGTATTCCCACTCGGCTTCTGTTGGCAGGCGATAATGGCCTTGTTTTTCCTTTTGGTTGAGCCAGATCAAAAAGACCTCAATTTCTTCAAATGAAACATTTTCGATAGGATGAGAGGGGCTCAGCTTGTAATAGGAAGGGTTACTTTCCATCACTGCTTGCCATTGGCCCTGAGTGACTTCTGTGATTTGTAAATAAAAAGGATTGCTGATTGTGACCTGAAAGGGCTCCTCATCACCCATTGGTGAGCGTTTGGGCTCTTCTGCTGGTGAGCCCATCACAAAATGACCGGCAGGGAGCTTAACAAAGCGCATACCTAAATCATTGCTGGCAATTTCACGAGGCTGAAACCACCACCAATAGCCGCTGGTTAGCAGAGCCGAGACGATGAGGATCAAGAGTCCTGTTCGAAAAAAGATTCGTTTCATAATTTACTTAGCTTAACATTTGTCCAGACCTGAGTGTGATAGCTTAAAATTGATTTGTAAGCCTCTTGTGATTGTGAGGTGTTACGCTAGGCATAATAAACTCAGGAGCCACATATGGATATCTTTCCCAGAAATGAACACGCAGCCTGCGGTGTGGGCTTTACCGCCAGTCGCCATGGCCACTATTCACACCAAAACCTACAACGCGCCCTGAAAGCATTGTGTGGCGTCGAGCATCGCGGAGCCTGTGCTGCTGATGGCATCAGCTCTGACGGGGCGGGCATCATGACGGATATCCCCTTTGAATTATTGGGCTATGAGCCAGGCAAAATTGCTGTAGCGACCCTCTTTATGCCCGCCGAAGCAGAGCGCAAGGCGACTGCCTTGGAGGTCTTTGAAAAGACGTTTTTGTTTTACGGGTTAAAAATTATTGAATTCCGTCAGGTTCCAATCGAGCCCGATGTGCTGGGACCTATCGCTCGCGAAAGCTTGCCTGCGATTACCCAGGCGATTATTGAGCGCCCCGAACATTGCCGCACAGATGCCGCTTTTGATCGTTTATTGTATAGCGCCAAGCAGCATGTGCGTACCCAGCAGCGTGAACACGGTATTGTCAAAGCTTTTTTCTTTGCTTCTCTCTCGGCCAATACAATTGTCTATAAAGCTTTGACCACGGCTGCTGATTTGTCGCGCTTTTACCCAGATTTACGCAACCCGGCTTACAAAACCCGCTTTGCTTTATTTCACCGCCGCTTTAGTACCAATACCCGCACGGCCTGGGACAAAGTTCAGCCTTTCCGTTTGGTGGGTCACAATGGTGAGATCAATACGATTGCAGGTAATCGCTCCTGGGCATTGTCTCGAGAAAAATCTTTGGGTTTGCAATCTGATGAATTATTGACCCTGAAAGGCATCTCAGACTCAGGGACTCTCAATGAACTGGCTGAAGCGCTTAAATACCGTTCGTCGATCCCCAATTTAGAAGATATTTTGGCGATTATGATTCCTCCTGCCCATGATAATAATCGTTATTATAATTTCTGGGGACGTGCGATGGAGCCCTGGGATGGCCCTGCCATTGTGGTTTATTGTGATGGCCAAAGTATTGGCGCACGCTTAGATCGCAACGGGTTCCGGCCTGCGCGCTGGGCGCTGACACCTGATGCTGTCTACCTTTCGTCAGAAGCCGGTTCATTTGGGATTGATGAATCGCAGGTTGAAGCCAAAGGCTCGCTCCAGGCGGGTACGGGCATGACCTTCTTTTTAGATAAGAACGAAGTCTTTTTTAGAGATCCCGGCGCTTCTATCGAAAACCGCGAAGCGGTCTTTGATCCACGCCTGATCCCGCTGAAGTCTTTTGACCAATATGCTGGCCCAACGTCTTTGAATCAGAAACGCCGCTTTCATGTCAGCCAGGAAGAATTAGACAAATTATTGATTCCGATGGCTCTCGAAGGCAAAGAACCGATCGGTTCGATGGGCGATACGGCCCGCCTGGCGATTTTCTCTGATCAGCAGCGCTCCTTTTTCGATTACTTTTATCAGAATTTTGCCCAGGTTACCAATCCCCCCTTGGATTATCTGCGTGAGCGTATGGTGACCGATTTACGCGTGTTTTTGGGAGCCAAGCCCAATATCTTTGATGCCAAAGAACTGATCCCGCTGGAACCGGCGCTCTTGTTAGAAAGCCCGATTTTAAGTTTGTCACAGATGCAGCAATTGGAAAACCGTCAGCATCTGCAACGTCACAAAGCCCACGTCGTGCCCCAGATCTTTGAGATGGTGTTTGAGCGCAAAAAGGGCCTGCCGGGCCTGAAGTCTGCGCTCAAGCAAATCCAGGATGATGTGCTCGAAGCCGTCACACAAGGGGTCTCTATTTTGATCCTTTCGGATCGCACGGCCAGTGATGAATATCTGCCAATTCCCTCACTCCTGGCTTTACGCAAAGTTGTTAATGCGCTCAATCATTCGGGTTTGAGATTAAGAGCGTCGATTGTGATTCATTCTGGCGAAGTCCGCACGCCGCACCATGTTGCAGCCCTGATTGGTTTTGGAGCAGCAGCCGTCTGTCCTTATTTGGCCCTCGAAATTGCAGCCTATGAGTATCATTCTCGCCTCAAAAAAGTCTTTACCGGCAAAAAAGAAGCGAACCTGATCCAGGCTTTAGAAAACGGCCTCTTAAAAATAATGTCTAAATCAGGGATTTCAGTCGTGCGTTCTTATCAATCTGCCAAGCGCTTCACTTCCCTTGGCCTGGGTCCCAAATTGACCGAAACCTTTTTCCCTGGGCAATCTTCACCGATAGGTGGCATCGAGTTAGCTGAATTGGTGCACTTGATTTTAAATGATGCTGATCAGATTCCGGATTCAGGGCTGAGCAATACTTATCAGTTCAGAGAGCACAACAAAGAGCTCCTGGGTGAAAAGCATTCCATGACCAGTCGTCGCTCTAAGCAATTGCATCAGGCCCTTGCAGATCAGGACCCACAAGCGGCTTATCAAACCTATTTGCAAATGGGTGAGGACAACGCCCCGGTCAATATCCGCCATTTACTGCGTTTGAAACAGGCCAAACAAACCACGCCACGCGATCAGGTCGAAGCAACGGCTGCAATTTTGAAACGCTTCGGCTCAGGAGCGATGTCTTTTGGGGCGATTTCAGCCGAGTCGCAACGGGATATTTTTGAGGCGATGCGTATCATTGGCGGACGTTCTAATTCAGGTGAAGGCGGTGAGAACCCTTACTATTATAGTGATGGGATTTCAGCCACGACCAAGCAAGTCGCTTCCGGTCGTTTTGGTGTCACTGCCGAGTATCTGATTTCAGGCCAGGAAATTCAAATCAAAATTGCCCAGGGTGCAAAGCCCGGTGAGGGCGGTCAATTGATGGGGATTAAAGTGACTGCTGCGATCGCCCATGCCCGCCATGCCACTGAGGGCACGACCCTGATTTCGCCGCCGCCCCTGCACGATATTTATAGTATCGAAGACCTCAAAGAACTGATCTATGAATTTAAGCAATTGAAGCCGGGCATCAAAGTCTCGGTCAAACTGGTCGCTGGTTTTAATATTGGTACGATCGCCGTGGGTGTCTGCAAAGCCGGGGCTGATATTATCTATGTCTGTGGCTACGACGGGGGCACCGGCGCAGCTGTGCTGGGCTCAATGAAGCATGCCGGTTTGCCCTGGGAACTGGGCTTACTCGAAGCTCACCGGGCGCTGTCTGACAATGATTTGCGCCACCAGGTTGAACTGCGCACCGATGGGGGCTTGCACAGCGGGGTTGATTTAGTCAAAGCAGCCCTGATGGGAGCCCAGGGCTTTGAATTTGGTAAATTATTGCTGATTGCCGAGGGCTGTATTATGGCCAGGGTATGTGAAAAAAACACCTGTCCTCGCGGCATTGCAACCCATGATCCGCGTTTCCAAAAAAATTACCGTGGCAGTGCCGAAGCCGTCGTACAAGTCCTAACTCTGTTGGCCAATGAAGTGCGAGAGCATTTGGCTGTGCTGGGGCTCAAGAGCCTGGACGAGGCCCTGGGACGAACGGATTTATTAGAGCTCGATCCCCGTCATCAGG
>JBBKWI010000146.1:0-11274 GCA_037968875.1 Candidatus Sericytochromatia bacterium
CATTACCTGGCTTTATATACGCTCCGCTCGCTACCGTTTTGGGCTCTGGCGATTTGCAAGCGAGCGCCGGTGGTGGCTGGAGTTCGGCATCCAATGACGCTGGCGGCTCACCTGAATTAAGTAAAGCAGGTTATTTTTCACGCGCTTCTTCACCCCAGCTAACAGAATGGAATGGGTTTACGTTTCATGATTTAGCCCTTTCAGAGCAGGGGGATGGCTATTTACTGCTCGATATACTGAGCCAGGTATAGCCCAGACCATTAAACAGTGCACCCAGGAGCAGAGTTTTTTTTGCGGCCCCAAAGATCACTGAGATAACCCGAAGGGACTTCTAGTACCAGTACCGTCAGCCCAAAGCAGACCTGCAGTAAAAAGATTTGCTGCATCGTCATGGCCTGTTTTAGAAAAAAGGGCACCAGCACGGGCATGATCATCAAGAACATCCAAAAAAAGGAATAGAGATACAAAGCCCGAATATTAAAACGGGCCTGTGATTGGATCGATGAAAATGCCGGCATGCTTAAACTTGCTTTCGTGTAGTGTATTGACCAGAATGATTAGAGAGGGAGATAGCGTAGCGAAAGTTCCATTATTGAAGTCGATGTTTCAATTTTTGGATACTGATACGCACCTGTTTAAATTCTGGCAATATCCCGTAAACCATTGGAGCAAAGCTGGTCAGATAGGTTTTTTCAAGGGCTTTCCAGAGTGAATGATCATCTTGAAAAATGAGTGCATCCTTGAGCGGACGGGTATTCCACTCAGCTTGATTTGTTCGGTTATCATTTTCATCTTTTTGCACCAATAGGAGCATATCATTCAAATCGTCTGAGTTTACGAACTGTTTTAAATACTGTGTCTGCATCATCATATGCAGATCAAAAGCATGCCGAATTTTGTTTTGCAATTGTATGATTGGTGTTTGATGATACGATGCTCGGGTCAAAGCCAAAATTTTCTCACAAAAGGTTCGCTCCGGTTTGAGCACTTGAACAGTGGATGGCTCTAAATGAAATCGGTTAATTAAGTCCTGTCGTGAATTTTCTGTTAGGAAATCTGCGATAAAACAAGATATAGGCATGGGTTGATAAGGGTGGGGAGTGCCAAAACAATTGATTTCCAAAAGTAAAAATGAATTCATCTGTGTGCCAGGTATCTCAGGAATCAGAACAGGATATTCGTGTAATGTTTTTCTAAATTCTGATCCCTTACTGGTGATTCCTTCTATGACCCGTTCCGGGATATGCTGGGTGATGTCCTTTGATACTTTTGAGATGCGGTTTTTAGCTTGATTCGAGGACATGCCTTGCGCAAGCAGTGCTAAATCAATGTCTTCTGAAAATCGCTCTAGCATGTTATAGGCTTTCGAAAGCGATGTGCCACCTTTAAATACGCATAAATCTGCATAAGGATGCTGTGCTAGGCGCTGCAGTACAGTGCACAACCAATAGTCTTTTTCAATAAAGATGTCTAACAGACCAAAATGTTGCGCTGCAAGCTGAATATACTGCTCAAAAGCAACTGGCTCCAGATGCAGATTCATATAGTTCAAGATAAATTCCAATTTGCAGCCGTAGGAAAGTATTCCGTTTCTAAGCCGATTTTATAAGCGCTTAATGGAGATAATGTAGAGCGAAGTTGTTTGGCCAAAGTTTTCTTACCTTCGCGCTCAAGCAAGAGCCCAATTAATGCTCGGGTAGAAGCTGGGTAGTCAAAAGCATAGCTTACCAATTCGCCTTTTTCTTTACGCGACAGCTGTTTAATCAGTCTTTGAATTTGTTGGGCAACTTTGGTGGGAGTGGAGCCGGCAATTTTACCAATATCTTTAGCTGCATCTAGCAAGAGCAGCAGGTAAGTATTGGCATTTGCAAGTGTTACACGACTTGGCACAAATCGAACCCGCATTTTTCCAATTTCTAGAGGATATCGCCGGGGGCGATCGCTGGCTACCGTGATCTCTGGCGTCCACTGTGTGGTCAGACCCAGGCGTGTATAAGCAGAAGCACCTGTAACATAAGCAATTTGATCCTGGTAGATTTCCATGAGTTTAAGTAAAATGGCTGCAGAAGAAGGAGGCAACTCTCCGAACTCTGTCTGAATAGGTCTATAGTAGAGGCTTTTACTTAGGCGTTTGAGTATCCCTTTTTTAAACAATTCGCTAACAGATTTTTGCATGTTAGCCCGCTCTGCTGAAGGGACTTCAAGCTCTTGCGTTGAAAACAAGGCCCCCTCGGGCATCGCTAGAACGCTCTTCTTAATGTCTAAGTAAATACTCATTGAGTCTATAACCTATTCTGTTGCTTATGAATAGCTTAGCCTAAAGCCTATTTTTATTCAAGTTTTATTCTGAATAACCTGAGTTAAAACGGCTTGTTTTTCTGGATGAATAGAGTCAGCAGGTGTGACATCAAAAGTGATACGATTTCTTAAAGACCCTTTTGGGGGGAGAGAACCGTAAATCTTCTGACATCAAGGATCTTTCTCTTTATTTAGATAAATATGTGATAAGGAATAATTTTTATGAAATTTGAAAATTCTTTGCCGAAGATTAATCTTTCTGATTTAGAGGCTTTCGAAAAAACAATTAAAAGCTTAGTTCCACAGTCTTACCGAGAATTTTTGTTGGAAGTGAATGGTGGTTTCGGCCAATATTCAAAATTTAACGATTTCAAAGGTGAAGATATCAGTAGTATTGATTATTTCTTTGGGCTTCAAAGGGAAGGTGAGCCGCTGGTTAACGAATCAGGTAGTCTAAGCATGAATGTTCAGTGGAGTTGGCCTCAAAGCATATATAGCCTTCCTGAAAGTACTCTGTTTATTGGACGTTCGCCGATTGCTTCAACCTTTCTTTCGGTAGGGAAAAAGGATTATGGCTATATTTACAATGGCAATATAGAAGATGGTGATTTTTATGAGTACTCAGAAAAACGCGCCAAAAAAGCATCTTGTGAGCAAGAAATGGCTAATCTTGGTTTTCCGCTTATAGCCAGAAGCTTTGAGGAATTGCTTTTAAATGTTATTGAAGAAAATGATGAAGACGAAGATGATTAATTGACTTGAACTGGCTTTGGCATCGTGGGCGCTCAGTATATGATCGAGCCTTATTTGCGAGCGTTGAGATAAAAGCGTACAGCGCCGGCTGTTGCGCCTGGCAGCATCAGGATTTGCAGCAAGGGAATCCAGACCATTAACATAATCGGTAGGATGAATAAGAGCCACGATGCTTTGTTCTTAGCCAGAAAGGCGCGCTTTTCTTTAAAGCGATAGCCTTTGCGCATCCAGATCACGTCTAAAAAATCGAGCGAGAGCACCAATGCCATCGCAAAGGTGATCAAAACCGGGCCAATCAGCGGCAACCAAAACAAAGCCAGGGCCGGGATTAAGATCAGCACTTTAAAAATCGTCAGAGCGGCGATTTCTTTTAGCATCGTGCCAAAACTGACCGGGGTACTGTAAGGGCTGGTGATTAATTGTTGCTCGACACGAGCGGCAATCGGGTCTAAAAAAGGAATACTGACCAGACCCAGTACAGGCATCAGTAAAAAGGCAAAGAGGATGCCAGAGCCTATCACAGCTGTCGCTGAAAAGAGGATGCTAATAAACTCCAGCGTCCAGCCCGATTGCAGGCTCTGTGCGAGCCATTCCTGACTCCAGAGATAGAACGGGGTCAGGCCGTAATAGAGAGCCGCTGCGAGCAAAAGTATCGATAAAAAGACGGGAGCCAGCGCCCAGGGCAAAAGTTTGATCTGAGTGAAGACGCGCAGGATTCCCCAAAAAGGATCCATGATGCGCCAGCTAGAGGCCAGTTCATGGATATGCTGCTCAGCTTCTGGCTCTCCACATGTGGCACAACGCAGAGGCAGAGCTTCTTTTAATGGCTCTGTCATCTGCGTTGCTTCAGGCACTCTTTTTATTGCCCGTGGCTTTCTTTGCTGGGCTAGCTTTTGGCGTTTGCTTCTTAGCTACAGAATTTTTGGCAGTCGGTTGGGTCTTTTTAACGGGTTCCAAAACGATTTCAAGCACTTCTCGAATATGGCTGACAGGTATGACCGTCATTTTTTCGAGAATTTCAGCCGGAATCTCCGCTAAATCTGAGCGATTGGCCTCAGGAATGATGACCGTGTGGTGTTGTTCACGAAAAGCAGCCAGTAGTTTTTCTTTGAGGCCACCGATCGGCAAAACCCGACCCAGCAAAGTGATTTCACCGGTCATGGCAACATCATAGCGTGCGGGGCGTTGGCTAATCGTTGAAGCCAGGGCTGAAGCAATTGCAATACCTGCTGAAGGGCCATCCTTGGGGATCGCGCCTTCCGGGGCATGGGCATGAAAGTCAGATGCTAACATGAGATCTTGATCCAGACCCAGAGCCTCGGCTTGTTGACGCAAGCAGGCCAGCGCCAATTGCATTGACTCTTTCATCACATCACCAAGATTACCTGTGGTGCGTAGACGGCCTTTGCCTGGAGTGCGAGCCACTTCGATCGGCAAGACCGAACCGCCAGTTTGGGTCCAGGCCAGACCATTGACATGGCCGATTTGGTTTTGACGTAGGGCTTCGAGATCGCGATAACGCAAGGGCCCGAGAGCTTCGGTAAATTGATCGGCCTGACTATAGCGCTTGGTGAATTTCTTCGCTTCAATCTTTTTGCGGGCCAGAAAACGGAAGAGTTGACCCAGTTGACGCTCTAATTCGCGCACACCGGCTTCGCGGGTGTAGAACTGAATTAAATCTTCGAGTCCCTGACGGGTAATCGTGACCGACTCCCCTTTCATGCCACTTTCTTCGGCTTGCTTGGGGATTAAGTGGCGGCGAGCGATTTCCATTTTTTCAGAAAGCGTATAGCCACTCAAGCGCACTACTTGCAAGCGATCGAGTAAAGGCTTAGGTATCGTATGCAAGACATTGGCGGCACAGACAAACATGACCTGTGATAAATCAAAAGGCAATTCTAGATAGTGATCGCGGAAGGCATTGTTTTGCTCTGGATCAAGCACTTCAAGTAAGGCCGAGGCCGGGTCACCTGAAAAGCGCTTGGTTAACTTGTCCAGCTCATCGAGCAAGATCACGGTATGCGTGGTTTTGGCGCGTTGTAAGGCCTGCAAAAGCCGACCTGGTAAAGCCCCAATATAGGTTCGGCGGTGGCCCCTGATTTCAGCATCATCGCCCACACCACCGAGGGCGATACGTTCGAATTTACGGCCAGTCGCCTCGGCAATCGCGCGCGCCAATGAAGTTTTGCCCACACCTGGCGGACCAGATAAGCAGAGTACGGTCTTGGGTGGCTTGCCAGTTAATTGCTGGACTGCTAAATATTCCAGGATGCGGTCTTTGACTTTATCCAGACCAAAATGCTCGCGATCGAGCAGGTCGCTGGCATCAGCTAAAGGCGGCACTTCGACTTTGTCTGATTCCCAGGGCAAATCAAGTACAGTATCGAGGTAGGTGCGGATCACGCCACTCTCTGAAGACATGGCAGGCAGTTTTTCGAGGCGCAATAATTCCCGATTGGCTTTGGTTCGGGCTTCTTCCAAAGGCAGTTTGTGAATTTTTAAGCGATACGACTCGAGCTCGTTTTCGCTTTCTTCGCCCAGTTCTTCACGGATGGCACGTAGTTTTTCTCGTAAGAAAAACTCTTTTTGGTGCTGATCGATGGATTGACGGATTTTGCCATGAATCTCATTTTCGATACTTTGCAATTCCATAGAACGGCTCAATAAACGTCCGGCTGCTTCCAGGCGAGCAAAGGGATCGAGGGTTTCTAAGATCGTTTGCTTTTCGATCACGCTGGCATTGAGATAGGCGGCGATCATATCAGCCAGAGCGCCGGGGTCTTCCAGGGCCGGGACATGTTCAACCATTTCAGGTACATGCTGTTGTGATTGTTGCATATAATGCTCAAATTGACGCATCATCAGTTCAATCAAAACTTTTTGCTCTGCCGTGGGTGTGGCTTCGGTTTCATCAATAGAGATAAAGCGCGCTTTTAGATAAGGATCACTATGTAACCAACGGGTTAAACGCACCCGTTGACGACATTCAACCATCACACGCGTCGAGCCATCGGGCAAACGCAGGGATTGCAACACATTTGCCAGCACGCCAATTTTGGGCAATTCCTGGGGTTCAGGATAGGCGTGCTGGGCGTTCATTTGGGTCAGTAAGACCACCTGAGAGCCAGTCTCCATGGCGCCATCTAAGGCGCGCAAGGAGGCTGGGCGAGCCATGAACAAAGGTAAAATCATGCGTGGAAAAACCGCTAATTCCTTTAGTGGAATCACAGCAAAGGGCTCAGAGCGACTTTGCTTTTTAGGCGTTTTTGCAGCAGACTTTTTCACAGCGGGCTTTTTTACGGACATAACCTGGCTAGCAGTTTTGGCCTGACTCATTTCAGTTCCTCCATCTGTTAGGCAATTTCATCCTTGGGTACTTTTTTTTGCTTATTATCTGAGAGCAGTTTGAATACAGCGCTTTCGTCATGGTCTTCAAGCCATTCTTCAGTGACTTCACACTCGACCAGGTCAGCGTGTGAAGGCGCTTCGTACATGACGTCTAACATGATTTTTTCAACAATTGCACGCAGAGCCCGAGCGCCCGTTTTGCGTTTTTGTGCCTCGTCGACGATTAAGTCCAGGGCGCCATCATTGAAACTCAATTCAACGCCGTCCATTGCCATCAGTTTTTGATACTGTTTGATAATCGCATTTTTGGGTTCGGTTAGAATTTTGCGCAGGGCACTCTTATCTAAAGGATTCAAGGTTGCCACGACGGGGATACGGCCAATAAATTCAGGAATTAAACCGAACTTAAGTAAATCTTCTGGCAGCATTTTGTCGTAGAGTCCAGCCATCTGCTCTTCATCATCTTTTTTAGAAGTGACATCAGCTCCAAAGCCCATTGATTTTTCATCGACACGTGTGCCAATAATTTTTTCAAGGCCAACAAAAGCGCCGCCTAAGATAAAGAGGATATTGCCGGTATCGATCTGGATAAACTCCTGATAAGGATGTTTGCGTCCGCCCTGAGGAGGAACATTGGCTAAAGTGCCTTCCATCATCTTAAGCAAAGCTTGCTGAACGCCTTCACCAGAAACATCACGTGTGATCGAGGTGTTTTCTGATTTGCGAGCGACTTTATCGACTTCATCAATATAGATGATGCCTTGCTCTGCTTTTTTGACATCAAAATCAGCGGCTTGCAAGAGGCGCAAGAGAATATTTTCTACATCTTCACCGACATAGCCAGCTTCCGTTAGGCTGGTGGCATCTGCAATTGCAAATGGCACATTCAAGATTTTAGCTAAGGTTTGCGCCAATAAGGTTTTGCCTGAGCCTGTTGGCCCAACCAGCAAAATATTAGATTTTTGAATTTCAACGTCATCGGATCCATGATTGGAAGCCAGACGCTTATAGTGATTGTAAACCGCGACAGAAAGAATTTTCTTTCCTTTTTCCTGGCCAATGATGTATTGGTCCAGAATTTTACGAATCGCTTTGGGTTTAGGAATGTCTTTGAGCTCAATAAAGCCAGTGCCATCGGCATTTACGGCTTCTTCAGCATCATAGAGCTCTTCTTCTAGAATTTCATTACAGAGATCAACGCACTCGTTACAGATATAGACGCCAGGTGCTGCGATCAGCTTGCGAACCTGGTCTTGACTCTTTCCGCAAAAAGAGCATTTCGGTTGATTGTTTTTATATTTAGCCATGGGTGCCCACTTTATTAAACTCTATTCAGATGCTTTCGCTTTTTTTTTGTCTTTTTCTTCCAGCACTTTGGCCGCTTCAACTGCTGTCGAATGAATCACCTGATCAACGATCCCATATTTTTGGGCATCTTCAGCGTTCATATAGAAGTCCCGATCCGTATCGCGACTGATTTGCTCAACATCATGGTTGGCATGACGAGAGAGCAGCAGATTGAGACGGTCTCTCAGTTTCAAAACTTCGGTTGCATGTATTTCGATATCAGTTGCCTGACCTGTGGCAGCGCCTAAAGGCTGATGTAACATCACACGAGAGTTAGGTAATGCCATGCGCTTGCCTTTTTCACCCCCGGCTAAAATAATTGCCGAGATACTGGCCGCTTGTCCGACACAAATCGTGACGACGGGCGCTTTAATATGCTGCATGGTGTCGTAGATAGCTAAGCCTGCAGTCGGTGATCCACCGGGACTATTAATATAAAGCTGGACCTCTTTGTCAGGGTCTTCGGCTTCCAAAAATAAAAGTTGTGCCACGATTAAATTAGCAATTTGATCGTTGATGGGTGTTCCCAGAAAAATAATTCGGGATTTGAGCAGGCGAGAAAAAATATCATAAGCCCGTTCACCGTTACCTGTTTGCTCAACTACGGTTGGGATAAACTGCATTTTTTCGCGAATACTTGTCATAGCGCCATTATCTCTTTTCCTGTCATTTGCCTCAAGTATACAAGGGATAGCACTGTGATGACAAGCAATTTCGGCTCCAGAGCTAGCTTTTAGACGGCTGAATTCAGACTACTGCGCTCACTTGATCAGGGTATTTGAACAGCCTGTCTGCAAAAAATAAAACAAGCGTGTGTCAAAACGCTTATTAAAATTTTACTCCTGCTGAGGCAATGTTAAGGATCGGTTTGCTAAGAGATCCTGTTTTGGGCGTTGATGATGCAATCCTGTAAATAGGTCCAATCATATTCAGAGTTGTCTAAGATTTGGAGGAGTCCATGAGTCAGGGCGCGGGCTGTTGTGACTTCGAGAATAAAGCCATTCTGACCATCGTGAATGATGGTTTGAGGAACCAATGAAATGGCGAGAAACCCAGAACGCATAGCTTGTTTTAAATGTCTGTCAGCTGGGGCTTGGGTCAGATAGATGTGGGGTTCTTGTGAGGGAATATACTGAGGGATTGCAGCAGCCAGCAGTTTGCTCTCCTGGTTCTTGTAAGCACGTATAGCCAGATGTTTAAGAGCGTTTGGGTTATCGTTTAATAGGGCTTGGCTTGATTTGGATAATGGGTTCTGAGTTAGCAAAACCAAATTATAGCTATAGTAAAGCGCTGATCGAATCCAGGCTTCGATTTGAAGATCTGTTTGTGTTGAGTCGCCCTGTAACAGAATAACCGGGTAGTGGTAATATTCAGCTGAGATAGCCTGGTTGATCTGACTGCCATCGCTATCATATAGAGTGTCTAAAATGTGCAGGCGAGCTTCGTTTACTTGAACGGCACTTAGTTCTTGGAATTGCTTGGACACCGACTCTGTTATACCCTCAGGTGCAGATAGGTTCAAATCTAGTGCCATTTAACATTCTCCAGTGCTTTTAAAATTGTTAAATTAGCTTAGACCAGGTTTCATTAAATTGCTGTAAAAGCTGGTTTTTTAGCTGTAAAAATACCATAAAAAAGATTTATTAGATTCAAGAATATTAATTAATGCAAGTTAATTGAGTTTGAAATTTGGATCATGATTAATTCATGGTGGTTATTGGGTTAATTTTTGTTTATGGTAGTTCACTTTTGCTTGGCTATTTACGATAATAAAACCAAGTAAATTTTAGGAGCATCTGATGACACAAATCACTGGCGTCAACCCACAATACTATCAGCCCCAGGTTGGCCCTGTCGCGGCACCACAAACATCTTATGCTCCACAACAAATGGGATACCAGGCAGATCAAGCACAGTTTCGCTATCAGCAAGGCCCACCAAACCAGGCGCCCAAACAAGAATCATTCAAATTACTTGATTCTGGTGATCTTAAAATGGGAATCGCCGGCGCGGTCGGTGGATTTTTTCTGGCGGGTTTGATTGGCTTGTCAGGACCCATCGGGGCTTTGATTTTGGGTGTGGCTTTATTGGCCGTATCAATGGGTTCACGCGCTATGAAGCATAACAAGCAAAAAAAGGCACAAGCGCAGACTCAGCAACCACAATACCAACAGCCTCGTCCCGTTCAATTCTCACAACAACAATCCGGGCAGTCTTACCAGTATAACTATCAGTATCAACAACAGCCGATGCAGTCTCAGCCTTATCAATACTCGCAGGCTGCTCCACAGCAAAATATGAACAGCCAACAAAATTATCAGCAAGGTCAACAAGGCTATGCCGGTGGGAATAATACCTGGGGCAGCAATATGTGGGAAAAGTTCTTATCCTGGCTCTAAGCCAGAGAAGCTTCGTAAGCCTCTCGTTTTTCTTCGAGTTCTAACCAGCGATTTTCGGCCTGTTCCAATTCATTTTGGAGCAGGCCATGTTTTTTGGATAAGCGCTGGATTTGATCGGCATCCAATTGTGTGGAATTGGCTAAATCAGCTTCAAGCTGAGCCAATTGCGTTTGCAATTCGGAGATATTTCCTTCTAGTTTCTCGAGCTCATTGCTTTCTTTCCAGCTTAATTTTGGTGCGCGCGCCAGTTGAGGCTGGGCACTTGGCTTTGATTTCTTTTGAGCTGCAAGCTTTTGTTTTTCTTGCTGAACCCGTTCATTTTGTTCAATCCAGTACTGACTATAAGAACCAGGATAATAAGTCGTTTGACCCTGGCCTTCAAAAACCAATAAATGATTCACCATTTTGTCCATCATATAACGGTCATGAGAGACAATCAGTAAGCAACCCGTATACTCTAATAAAAAGTCTTCTAGCACTTGTAAAGTCTGCAAATCCAGATCATTGGTGGGCTCGTCCAAAATTAAGAAGTTTGGATTGGTCATTAGGAGCGTCAGTAAGTATAAGCGCCGATGCTCTCCCCCCGACAGGGTGCTCATAGGTCTATAGTGCGTATCTGCTGGAAACAGAAAACGTTCCAATAATTGTGCTGCCGTTAAGACTTTGCCTTTTTTGAGTGGGATAAACTCCGCGACGTCACGTACGACTTCAATCAGGCGGGCTTTGGGTTCGATGGTTTGTATGCCTTGTTGATGATAATAGGCTGTTTTAACCGTCACACCCCAATCTATCTGGCCCTGATCGGCTTCTAACTGTCCCATGATTAAATTGAGAAATGTGCTCTTGCCAGTTCCATTTCGACCAATAATGCCAATTCGATCTCCTTTTGAGAAGGTATGTGAAAATTGATCGATCACAGTATGATCCCCAAATGATTTGCTCAGGTTTTCAAGCTCTAGAATTTTGCCGCCCAGGCGTTGAACTTGTAATTCAAGCTTAAGTTCTTCTCCCTGTTGGTAGGCCATGACTTGATCTTCGACCTTCTCAAAGGCTTCGACTCTCGATTTTGACTTGGTGCCGCGGGCTCGGGGTTGTTTCCGGACCCAGGCTAATTCTTTGAGATAGAGAT
>JBBKWI010000147.1:0-6408 GCA_037968875.1 Candidatus Sericytochromatia bacterium
ACTCACCGGCCAGGGCCTCGGCCTGGGAGCGGGTCCTTTGGGCAGACAGATTGACAGACGGAGAGCGCAAGAGCGGAGCCGGCTGGCAGGCAAATAAGAGCAAAGCAGCTGAGACCAGAGCAAAAGGTCGTTTCATAGCAAAGACGTTTCCAGATCGTTAATTTATTTGATATTAACATTTTTTCAGGTTAATATTAACATTTTTCCAGATCCAAACACAGCTCAAATTTGCGGCAGTTCTTGCCAGCAGCTCAAATAGCGGGGAGAAACCTGGTCTTTGCGCCAGGCCAGGGTCGAGCGCAATGAACTGGCATAACAAAGACTCTGACGACCATAATAGCGCTGCAAACGGTCAAGCGTCTGCATCAATTGATTCTCTCTGGGGTCTGGAGAGCTCAACCAGGAGATTTGTTGGGTTTCAAGTGGGCTGAGCTCTTGCAAGATCACACCGATTTTTTTATAGGCTTGCCCGCTTTGATATAGACCTTGCAAGAGCCCCTGGGCTGCCTGATTTAAAGCCGGTGTATAAGCTGTAGGCGGATCCAATTTGATCCGGGCCAGCCGAGTCGGAGGTGAATGGACACGAAAACGATTGCCTTCGACAAAGACACTTAGCCGTCCGGCCTGAGATCCCTGCTGTCGCAACTTAGAGGCTGCATGCTCCACAAAGCCAGAGAGACAGCTTTGCAAACTGCCGAGCTCTGATATCTCAGTCGCAAAAGAGCGCGCATGACGAATTTGCTGGCGCTGGCGCTGTTTTTGTATGGGCCAGGCCACCACGCCCTGGAGCTCATAAAGCAAACGCAGCCCCTGAACCGATAAATGCTGACGAATCCAACCTTCACTTAAATTCAGAAAATCCGCTGCCGTCAGTGCGCCCACAGCCTGTAGTTTGGCTGCCTGCCGAGAACCAATTCCCCAGATCTCAGCCAGGGGAACCCGCTCCAGATCAGAGGTCTGAAAGAGATAAGCCGCTTGTTTGAGCACACGCTTGGCCAGATACGATGCGATTTTGGCCTGGGTTTTGCTATAGCCCATACCTACCGTCACCGGAATGCCGGTCCAGCGCCAGACCCGCTCCGCCAGCCAGGTCGCCAATTCAATCGATAAAAAGACTGGTGGCAAGTTCAAAAATGCTTCATCAATCGAATAGACCTCACAGGCCCAGCCGGTCTCTTTGAGTACAGCCATGACCCGTTGAGAGATGGCCTCATAGAGCGCATAATTAGACGAAAAGGCCACGAGATCCAGATCTCGAATTTGAAACCAGGGCTGGCCCATTTTGACTCCCAATTGACGAGCTTCTTCAGAGCGGGCCACCACACAGCCATCGTTATTTGAGAGCACGACCACTGGCGTCTGACTCAGATCCGGGCGAAACAAACGCTCACAAGCAACATAAAAAGCATTGCAGTCCACCAGGATCAGGCCCTGACTCTGGATCTGATCGCGGGGCAGTTCAGAAACCCAACGGCCTTCAGAGATAGCGTTGAATAGCATGGGTCACCACTCCCCAAATCTCAGACTGTCTGCCATCAAAGCGATCCAAACCAAAGCGGCCTGCTTTGATACGCAAAACCAATTGGCTTTGTTTTGGGCGCAAGGCCCGATCGACCAGTAAAAGCGTGCCGGCTGGCAAGTGGAAACGGGGCCAGCCACTACGCAATTGAAAAATATAGGTGGCAGCAGGGTTGACGATTAAATAGCCCTGCAAATTCAGCGGGGGTTCCCAGCAGGTTTCTGCTGGTGACGGGAAGCCACTGGCGGACTCGGGTATAGAAAACAGGTTGTTAGGCAGCATTTGGATCCTCTTTAGGCAAAGTAAGCTCCCTGACAGACCCAAATCGACAAAAACATATTAATTCAGGCACATATGCGCTATAATGAGAACAGTTAGAAAATTAAGGCGAGTCTGTCAAAGGGCTGGCCTTTTTTTATTGGAACCCTTCTTTTATAGCAGACAACACCAATCCCAATCAAGTCATATTTAATGATTTTTTGGTATAAATCAACAAAAACAAACAAATAAAAGAAATTAATTTTATTTATCTCCCCGGCAAAGTCGCTCTAAATTCGGGCTATCCCCCGACAAGCTCAGACCCAACAACACAAAATGGGGGGGCAAAAAAGAGAAAGAAAGTGCCTTAAGTGGGCATAATCACAGGGAAACCAGCATTAGGAAACAGCTGCAAATACAGCGCTAGCAAAAGCTGCTGCTGAAAAAATATTTTTATTTGAAGAAGATCACACTGAGGGACTCAGCCAGACGCCCCATCAATTCGACAGAAGGCTGGCTGCGGCCACGTTCCAACTCGCTGATATAGTCACCCGAAGAAGCTATCTGACGGCCCAGCTCAACCTGAGTCAAGTCACGAAAACGGCGTATCATGCGCAAAGACTCCGGGGTATATTCCAACAAAAATCCCCGTCGCTCCCAAACCGGGGTATCCTGGCCAGCAAAACGTGCCATAGGGCCTCCTCAAACATTTGCATACAGTTGTATCATAAATTTATCCAGGCCGGCAAGCCAGCCGGCAATTGAACTATGAATTAGTTTATGTTAAGATAAGATTAAGATACAGATTTCAATCTCAAAATCAGGCAGGGTTTCCAAATGAATCAGCTCCAAGCACTCACGATTGCACTTAGCGCGCTCCTACTCAGCGCCTGTGGTAGCCCAACATTCCAGCCCAACGCCCAAAACACCCCCGCTCAGGTACAAGGCTTAAATGCCCCCAAGCAAGCGGTTTCGGCCCTCAGTGGTTTGCCGATCGCCCTGGAGCAAATCAAGCAAGTCGATGCCACAGCGCAACTTTATGAGATTGATGTCTGGCAAGAAGCCAAAGGCAAATCGCTGCACTATGGCTTTCTGCCCGCTGGTCAAAGCCAGGGCGAGGCCCTGCGTGTCGTGATCGATGTGGCGAGCCAGCAAGTCAGCGTTGAAAATAAAGCACAAGCCACTCAGGTTCAGCCAGTTAACCAAAGCCATTGGAAACTCGATAGCGAAGCGATTTATGCCCGTGCTCAGCAAAATGGCCTGCGCGACCAGACCTATCTGGCTACCCTCTGGGGCAGTACCTGGCATATCTCAGGTTTAAAGCACAATCTCTATTTTCAAATGGATTCCCAAAATGGCGCGATTCAACTGCGCTGTATTGGCCCTTATCTCAATAATTGCACTGGCGCAGATGGCACCCCGGTACAACGGGTACAGCAAGACGCTGGCTGGCAAGCACACACTAGCCAACGCCAAAGTGCCCGTTAATTTAACGATAGTCAAACTTAGAAAGCAGACTTTGCATGTACACGCTCTACGGCATTAAAAATTGCTCGACCATGAAAAAAGCCTTTGCTTACCTCGATCAGGCTGGCCTGGACTATCGCTTTGTCGACTACAAAAAACAGCCCCCTGAACTGGCAGATCTGCAGCGTTGGCAAGCCGGCTTTGGCGAGCTGCCTGTCAATAAAAAAGGCACCACCTATCGCAAATTAAAGGCAGACTATGAAGCTGCGGATAGTCAGGGGCAGGCGGCCATTTTGCAAGCCAATCCTTCAGCGATCAAACGCCCGATTCTAGAAGCCGAAAACATATTACTCAAAGGCTTTGAGCCGGAGCACTGGCCACAGTAGCCGAACTAAGGGTTTTACTTTCTGAACACAATGCACAAGCTCAGCAGACTGAGAACAAGCAGAGTCAGGAGGGCTTTTTCATGGACGATGCGCCTGAGGAGCCAGTCCCTGCACCAGGGTCTGGACGGTTTCTTCTATTTCTCGCTGCTCTTGCCAGGGGTAATCGGGGAAAAGCAAGACCCGCGGAATAACTAGCCCCATTAAAGCCGACAACAGCAAACGAAAAAAAGAATCAAAGGCCATCGGACGCACTTCTCCAGCAGCCTGATAGGCCAATAAACGAGCTTCAAACAGAGGCTGTAATTGCTCTTGAAATTCGGCCTGTAAACCCACGAATAACTCTGGATGCAAGAAAATCTCCTGGATTACCAGGCGTACCAGACGATGATGCTGTTTAACAAAGGCCAGACGCTCCGTTAACAAATTCCGCAAGAGAGATTCTAAAGATAAGCTCTCATCAGACAGCGCCTCTCGAATCCGATGCACACTCAACGGAAAAAGCAAACCGGACAATAATGGACGTACCAGTTTTAAAAGCAATTGTTTTTTATTGCGGAAATGCTTAAAAACCAACCCCTCAGCCACTCCTGCCTGCCTAGCAATGGCGCCGGTGGCTGTGGCGGCATAGCCCTTTTCGGCAAAGAGCACCAATGCCGCATTGAGAATCCGTTGCTGCCCTGGTGTCAGTGCTTCAAAATCAGGGTAGAGGCCACGCAATTCGGGCAAATCTGCTTCTGGGGATTCTGATGGCTGCATACGGTATCGCTTTCTGAGGTGAGTAATTACTCACCCATTAAAGCAGATCGCGGACAGTTGTCAAGCAAAGAGGAGCTAAAAAACTTAAGATTAGCTGGGTTCGTCATGCCAATTCACAGGGGTCAAGTTCCCGCTTTGCCAGTCCTGACGCAGACAGCACTAGTGGATCGCATCAAAGCCTTTCCAGGCCTGGCGATAATGCCCTTCTTTGAGATAGCCAGATTTGCGAAAGACGCGCCGCATCGCCAGATTGCCGTGGCGGGCGTTCCTTCGATGCACTTAAGTTTACAAATCCAAACCTCCCGCGATCAGGTGCTCGATCTTGGAAAGCAAGGGTTTAACGCAAACTCTGGCTGCTCTGGACTCTCTGAATTGGAGTTCTGCGTTCAATCGGGTCCAGAAGCCAGCCCCTATTCTCGTGGTCTTTTCAGCTCACCACCTCTCCGTAGCAAGAGCGATCCCCTTGGCTGACTTCGGTATCAGCGTTTAAGCTAAAAGAAAAGAGGTAGCAAATGCTAACGCCCCAACACAATCAAGATTTGCCCACCTTACAGCGTCGTTGCTTAAATGTCCTGTACGTGCTGGCTCTGCTTTGCCCACTGCTGATCATGATCTTGCGTTTTTCTGTGGGGTTTCGTCTCGCACCGGGGCTCAGCCTGGCCCTGATCATGATCTTTCCACTGCTGGGGTTTGGGCTGGTGCTCAGCAGCCCACTCTCCACGTCTCAACGTCTGACTCTGGGATTCAAACACGCCTTTATTTTATTCTTTTTACCGGCTTTATCCCTCTTATTATTGTTCTTATAAGCTTTCAGCTTCTATAAGCTTTCAGCTTTTATGAGCTATAAGTCGATCTCAGCCTGAACAACAGGCCCTGGTTTTTGGTGGCCTACCCTCAACAGGGCTCATCGTGCCAATTCACAGGGGTCAAGTTCCCGCTTTCCCAGTCCTGACGCAGACAGCTATAGTGGATCGCATCAAATCCTTTCCAGGCCTGGCGGTAATGGCCTTCTTTGAGATAGCCAGATTTGCGAAAAACGCGCCGCATGGCTAGATTATCGTGGCGGGTAGTGCCTTCGATGCGTTCGAGTTCGGGCCAGCCTTCAAATAAGTAGCGCGTCAGCCATTTCAGCGCCTGCTCACCCAGCCCCTGGCCCCGAAAGGCCTGGAGAATGCGTAAGTCAAACAACGGGTAGCCGTCACCAATGTCGTCGAGATCAAAGAGCTTGACCAAACCCACGCGCTGCCCCTGGTATAGGATCCAAAAAGTACGCTGATTGCTACCACTAAAACTGCCTTCGCGAATACGCTGCACCGTTTGATCTCGACTCAGGTCAGACGAGCTGTGGTAAGGCCAGACTTCGCTAAAGAGCCAATCGGCCAGTAGCTCAGCCTCTTCGGGTATGCGAATAGTTTGGAAACACGCCCCTTCGACAGGCTCAGGGACCTTTTGAATGGAAGGCTCAGGGACCTTTTGAACGGAAAGCTCAGGGACCTTTTGAACGGAAGGCTCAGGGACCTTTTGAGGTGCTGTTAAATGGTTCGCCTTTTGAGTTTCGGATTGATTGGGCACCTTCTGAGTTACTGAACTCCCTGAGGTCCCTGAGCCTGTCGAAGGGGGCGAAGGGGGCAAAGGCACCTCAATTGTTGGGTGGCCATATTCGGTATAGTTTTTGGATAAAGCAATCAATTGTTCTGCATTAGACTCAATCAGCGCTTTTTTCTTGGCTCGACCCCAACCCTGAATTTGTTTTTCACGATAAAAGGCCTGATCAATACGCTCAAACTCTTCATAATAAACGAGTTTAATCGGGCCGTTTCTCTTGGTGTGCTTGGCGCCCATTCCATTCTGATGTTGCCAAAGACGGTAAACAAGAGACTTGGTACTGCCTGTATAATAAGACCCATCTGCACACTCTAAAATATAAGTATAGCCAGCCACTTTCTGATCTCCTCTATCTCTGAAAACGATCCTAAGATCTCCCCTGAGGTCCCTGAGCCTGTCGAAGGGGGCGAAGGGGGC
>JBBKWI010000148.1:0-45503 GCA_037968875.1 Candidatus Sericytochromatia bacterium
GCATCTCCTTTGATCTCGACAAAACCTTAAATTCTTTGATCTCGATTTTGGGGATTAAAGCCCAGCAACAAAATCTGGAGCTGATTTTTGATGTTTCTGCTCGTGTGACGCGCTTATTACAAGGAGACCCCTTGCGTCTGGAACAGATTCTCTTGAATTTAATCAACAATGCGATTAAATTCACTCCTGAGGGCAAAATAGTCCTGTCGATTACTGAAGAAGCGAGCACTGATGAGAGTGCTACTCTCCATTTTCAGGTCATCGATACGGGCGTTGGGATTAGCGAATCGCAACAAAAACAATTGTTTAAAGCCTTTTCCCAGGCCGATATTTCCACCACACGTCACTACGGCGGCACCGGCCTGGGCTTAAGTATTGCCTCCCATCTGGTGAATATGATGGGAGGAGAATTGCAATGTTTCAGCGCTCCAGGCAAGGGCAGTACCTTTGATTTTCAGATTACCCTGCCGCGCCAATCTAAAGAGCCCATTTCTTTTAAATCTTTGCAAAGTCTGGAAGTTCTATTGATTGAAAATCAACCGACTCAGACCAAGATTTTGATGGATTATCTGACGCATTTTGAGATGAGAGTGACTGACGTCAGCTCTGCTGAGCAGGCACTGGGAGTGTGCGCAAGCTCAATCCGACCCGATTTTGATTTGATTTTGTTAGACAAGCGCATCCTGGACGAAGAGTCAGCTGATTTTTTAGAGCAAATCCAGGCATTGAACGCTACTTCTGCCTTTAATTTAATTATCATAGGTAGCGATGAATCAGATCCAATGACGAGTTCAGCCAAGGTACGGGAGTTAGCGACTTTGCGGCTACCGATTACCCAGTCTTCGCTTTATGATCAATTGGTGACGAGCATTCAATTTGAGACCACAACGGGGGTGAGTCAGGCGCCTCATGCTCAAATGGCAACCGGGCGTATTCTATTGGTTGAAGACAATGATGTCAATCTTGAAATCGCCAAGAATATTCTGGAGCTGGAAGGATATACGATTGATGTGGCGATCAATGGCCGCAAAGCAGTGGATCGCTTACAAGCAGATTTGCCTGACTGCCACTATGACCTGATTTTGATGGATCTGCATATGCCGATCATGGATGGCTATCAGGCCACACGCATGATTCGCGAGCAGTTGAAACTGGAGTTACCTATCATTGCGATGACCGCAGATGTGATCTCTGGCGTGCGTGAACGCGTTTTGGCGATTGGCATGAACGATTATTTGACCAAGCCAATTATGGTTGATAAATTAACCGAGACCTTGAAAGAATGGATCGGATCCGAAACTCGAATAAAGCCAATGCAGCCTAAAAAGTCGAATTCCCCGATATTGGGTCTAGATCAAATCCGGGGGCTGGATTTAGAAGGTGCCTTGTCGCGCATGCGGGGTGAAAATGATTTACTGGTCAGCCTCTTGCGCCGCTTTAGCTATCAGCATTTGAATTTTGTTTCGACATTCAAAAACCATTTACAAGTCGATCTCGAAGCCGCCAAAGCCGAATTGCATATGTTCAAAGGCAGTTCCGGTAATTTGGGGCTCAACGCTTTATTTGAAGCTTCGCAATTACTCGAAAGCCAGCTGCGTGTGGATGGGGATATTTCTGTGGCTTTGGATCAGGTCAATCAAGAGTTGACCTTTTTACTACAAGACATGGCAGAGCATCTACCTGAATCGAAAGCAGACCAGATGTTTGACTTTGATCACCAGCGGGTCTATCAAGCGGCGCAGCAGATTCACCAGGAAATTGGGCAATTTGATCCAAGTGCTTTACAGTCTATAGAAAACTTACTGCCCCTGGCCGGACCTTATCTGCTGTCTCTGGAAGTCATACTCAAATCCGTAGAGGCTTTTGAGTATATGGAAGCCGAGCAATTATTAAGTGATTTACTGGCCCAGATGCAAGCGGATTTAGAAGGCTATCAAACGGAGTAAGCTTGCTTGACTCAGTATAGACTCGAATTTCAGCTGCTTTCTTTGCTAAAATAGAGCATCAAGACAGGACTCCAGGACATCGATATGAGCAACTTATCTAGCCCTCCCGTTCGCTCCAAGTTTTGGTATTTGTCTCGGCACCCACTTTTGTTTGAGCGAGCCACTCAAGACCTGGAATGGCTGAGTCAAGTTTGCCATCTGAAACAGATCCCCAAAGGCCAAATGGTTTATCTGCCGGGGGATCCGGCCTGCACGGTTTATATTCTTAAAGAAGGGCGCGTGCGGATCTCACGGGTTTCTCCCGATGGCAAGCAAATGACGCTGATGATTCTGGAAACCGGTACGCTCTTTGGTGAAATGGCAATGCTGGAAGACGATGCTGCTTATGAAAATTTGGCCGAAACCCTTGATGATACTTTTTTGTGTCTGATTGCCAAGGCCGATTTTGAGGCCTTTCTCAAACGTCACCCGGATCTAAGTTTCCAATTGACCCGATTGGTGGGGCAGCGCATGCGTGAAATCGAAAATAAGCTCGAAGCTATGGTTTTTTTGTCTGTCGAAGAGCGCCTGTACCAATTACTGCGCCATTTGGCAACGCAATTTTCCCAACCCACCCCTGACGGCCATTTGATCGATATGAAGTTAACTCATGAAGACATCGGTTATCTAATTAACGCTTCGCGACCCACGGTCTCGGTCATGATGTCCAGGTTGCAGCAGGCACAAAGCATCTGCAAAGTCAAAAGCCGGATTCTGGTTTCGGATCATTTTTTAAGCCAGAGCGCTTAAGTTCTGTTTTTATTCTGTCGGGTTCCTAGCAACTGTCTTGCTTCGGCAGGGCTGGCAACTTCGCGGCCAGCGGCTTCGACGACTTTGACCAGTTCGGAGATTAAGCGGCCATTAGAAAAGGTTTTCTCGCCACTTGGCAGATAAAAGGTATCCTCAACCCCGGTGCGTACATGGCCGCCCAAGTCTGCACAGCGGCGGTGCAGTTCCCAGATCTCTTCGCGGCCAATGGCGATCACTTGCCAGTGGGTCTCTGGTGGCAATTCAGCGATTAACAAGGGCAGCCACTCGGCCTTGGCGGGCATGCCAGAAGCCACGCCCATCACCAACGAGGCATGCAAAGGACCTGTTAATAGCCCCGTGGCTTGCAGCATTGCCAAACTGCGCACAATGCCCGTATCAAAGCACTCGCACTCAGGTACAATTTCCAGGCGCTGCATGCTTTTCAGAAAGGCTTCGATTTTTTCGATGGGGTTATCAAAGAGCATCGGGGGCCAGGCCCAGTTGCCGTCCCGCCGAGTTTTCAGATAATTGAGTGAGCCGGCATTTAGCGCGGCCACCTCTGGGCGTACCCGCTCTAAGCAGGCCAGAGGTCCGGCGATATCCTTGCCGACAATACCCGTTGAAAGATTGATAATGATCTCAGGTACCCGGGCTTTGATCGCATCACAACAGGCTGCGACCACTTCTGGATCCCAGCTGGGCAGAGCACCTTTGCCAGGGGCTTGCTGACGAAAATGGCAATGCACAACACTGGCGCCGGCGTTATAGGCTTCGGCAGCAGCTTCGGCCATCTGCTCAGGCGTTACGGGCACCCGATGGGTGCCTGGATCCGTTAAGACGCCGTTAAGGGCGCAGGTGACAATCGCTTTGTTGGACATGTATTTTCCTTGTTTTTTTATGGGATTCAAGTATATCAGTCTGGCATAATGGTAGCGGCTGTTAGCGGGTTCTCAGTTGCTTTTGCTAGCCGCTGCTTTCAAGTCTTTGACAAAAAGTTTAATGCTGCGGCTGTATTTGGGATCCACAGCCCCTAAGATTTGACTGAGTTTTTTTAAATCGCTGGCCTGAGTCTTTTCAAAAGGCTGGCTGAGTAAGAGATATAAAAAGCTGAGATCAGTTTGATTTAAGCTATGGCCCAGGCCGTCTTGAATCAAGCTACCCAGCGCTGCTTCAGTTTGAAAAGTGCCGTGTAATTCACCCAGCATGCGTTCACTTGCTGTCATCGTTTTATTGCTGGCTTTTTCGCTCCAGGGTGTCAGGACTTCCAGCCCCGGAATAGCACTCTGCTGCTCAACGATTGGGGATTGAAAGCATTTGCGCAAATGAGCGATTTCCAGATTAAATGGCTCTAGTTGTTCCGCATTCTGCAGCAGCCTCAGCGCATAAGCCGGATCGCCATTGGCAAAGCTCAAACTGGCGAGTCCCAGATAGACATCAGCAAGCTCATGCTCAGAATCAACAATTTCTTGAAAAAGCTCACAGGCCAATATGAGCAAGGCCTGATTATTTTGATTGGCTTGCTGTTGCTGGTAGGCAATCTCCAGTAGATGCCTGGCTCGTTGGCTCTGAGTCAGAGCTTGCTCATAGCTGATCATTTATTCGATCAAAATACGGCTGCTGTCTGTTGGGCTAAAATTACTGGCGTCAAAATTGACCTGGACCCCTCTGACTCGCTCCATGAAGAGCTCAACAGCGGCTTCATCTTCTAGCAGCATGGGGCTATGTGGAGTCATATAACGATTGGGATCATTCTTACCCATGATATTATTCATCACCATCAAAGCCAGATCTTGATCCGAAACCGATGGGTCCGCAATTTGAGCTTTAAAATCTTCTTTCATTTGAAAGATATTTGATTCGATATAGGTGTTTTGTGTGGAGAATAGATGTCCTGCCAAAGCTTCTTTATAGGCAACAGATGAATTACGAGCCTGGGGTGTCATTCTTGCAAATCTACGGCCATTATCTGTATCGAGGAAGTCTGCTGTGATAGCTGCTCTGTTTTGGTTAATGATCGATCCATTTGCTCCACCGGTAATCGGTTGGCCCTTGATTTCGGTTTTGCCAAGAAATGAAGATGTGGTTCGCCCATCTTTGATGGCTTGTATATCTAAAGCCCGCCGATTATCGTCGAGCCCAGTATAAGCAGTCGGGGCCACGAAGCTTTGCTTTTCGATGCCCAGTAAATCGCCAAAATCAGCAGCGGCCTGAAAACTAACATCGACGGCACCGGTTTTGGCGTCACGATTAATTTGATAGAGATGATCCTCCCCCATCCCAGATTTTGCTCCATAAAACATCTGACCAATAATTGTTTTTTGCTCTGGGACCGTAAACTTATTGGCTTGTAAGGTTTCAACGGCTAAAGCAAGACGTTGACCGTCGTCTAATTGCGTGCCGTCTTGCATATTCGTGCGTTCAAATTCTTTCCAGCGCGTTTCAATCAGCTCTGCTGCTTTGTGCGTGGTTTCATTGCCTCTATTTTGAGACATTGCTTTCATTGTTTCAGGCCGATACTTGAAGTCCAGCTTGGTTTCCCGATTTTCGTCTAAAATATTAAAATTTAAGTCGGCCAATCGCACCTGTTTGCCGCTTTTTAAATCACTTTGAAGCTGATCTAGCATGGCCTTGTTTTCACTGACCTTGACCGAAACGATTTGGCCGTCTAGTTGCAAATAAATATGATCTTGGACACCAAAACCATTGTCTTTGAGTTTCAGAGCCCCTTCCAAATCTTGACTGGAGATGTTTCCTGTGGCACTGACGATATTATCGTTCCGATTGTTTTTGGCCGCGTCAGATTTAGCGTAGCGTTCGATTGAACTACCAAATTCACGTCTTGCATTTAACTGATTGGGGTTTGTGCCACCGGATATTGCGCTCATAATTTACTGATTCTCCAAGACTTTAAAAGTATATAAGTATATTTTACCCAGTTTGAAAAATTATGAAACAACACCCCTGCTGATAACCCGCAAGCGGGTGTGCTTTTGACAACGATCTAGAGCAAACCGTAGAATTAATCAACTCGTTTAAAATTAAAAGATAGCTAAGGAATAGCAGAAATGAAAAAATTATTACAAACAGGGTTCCTGAGCCTGAGCTGTGTCCTGGTGACCACTTTAGCTGCCCAGGCCGAGCTCAAAAGCCATCAGCTGGAGTATACGCATGCCGGTCAGCAGTTACAGGGCTATTTGGTCTATGACACCGATAAGCTCAAGCCCGGTAAAAACCCGGCTTTGTTGGTTTATCATGCCTGGATGGGGATTGGCGAGCATGAGAAAAAGTGGTCCAATCAATTGGCTGAGCAAGGCTATATTGTCTTTGCGCCTGACATCTATGGCAAAGGTATTCGCCCCACGACCCCTCAGGCGGCCGCTGAGCAAGCCGGCAAATACCGCAAGGATCGGGCGCTGATGCGGGCCCGGGCTCAGGCAGGTCTCAAGCAATTGCAAACCCATCCCCGGGTCGATGCCAGTAAAATTGGGGCTCTGGGTTTTTGTTTTGGTGGCGGCGTGGCTCTAGAACTGGCCCGCAGTGGGGCAGCTGTCAGTGGAGTGGTCAGTTTGCATGGCAATCTCGATACGCCCAATCCAACGGACGCCCAAAAAATCAAAGGTCAATTGTTGGTTTTGCATGGAGCGGCAGATCCCCATGTGCCGATGACTCAGGTGGCAGCCTTTCAACAAGAGATGCATGCAGCAAAAGTGGACTGGCAAATGCATATGTATGGTCAGGCTGTGCATGCCTTTACAGATCCCAAAGCGGGTAATGATCCCAGTAAAGGAGCCGCTTATGATGCCTCGGCTGCAAGTAAAGCCTGGGCTGCCACGGTTCAGTTCTTTGGCAAAGTTTTTGCTTAAGGTGTGAATCCTTCGTGCTCGCAAACTTAACTTTTGCGGGGCCTAATGCCCTGAATGGCCTGGGCCTCAAAGGGATCATCTGGCCAGAAATGCCTGGGATAACGCCCTTTGAGTTCTTTTTTGACTTGTGGATAGGTTTCACTCCAAAAAGAATGCAGATCGCGGGTGACTTGTACTGGACGTCGCGCTGGCGAGAGCAGATGTATCAATACGGGCAATTCTTGATTGCGGATCTTGGGGGTCTGGAGTAGGCCAAAGAGTTCCTGGATACGGGCTGCTAGAATCGGCTCCGGCCCCTGACTATAGTCGAGCCGAATCCGGGAGCCACTGGGGACTTCCAGGTGGGTAGGTGCCAGCGTATTGAGCTCAGAGACCCGTTGATAACCCAGACGGTATTCTAGCCCCTGCTGCAAATGCTGGGCTTTGATGGCACTGAGTTTGCTGATGCCAGTTAAAAACGGTGCCAGCCACTCTTCGAGCTGATCGCTCAGGCTTTCCAGATCCATGCGTGGCCACTTGGGATCATGCTGAGCGATCAGGTCTGCGCGAGCGATCCATTGGCTAAGTTCTGTGCTCCATGGCCACTGCTCGGGCTGTGCCTGTAGGCCCTGGATTAAAGCCTGTACGATCAGTTCTGGCCCCGGATTCTGAATCGGTTTTTGTTCTAAAATCAGAGACTGATAGCTTTTTTGCCAGAGGGCCTTGACTCGACCTTGCTGGGGATCGAAGCTGACGAGAGTGCTTTCGATTTGCTGACTGGCGGTTAAGTGATCCAATTGCTCTCGGCTCAGAGATGCAGCCAAAAAAATCTTGGACTCGCGTGGGTTGCCATCCAGATGGGCGATCGCCAAAAATTCTGCATTGGCGAGAGCATCGCTATCCGCTAATACGGCGCCTCTGCCATTGGCTAGCAAAAATCGAGCCGGTCCGCCAGGACGCCGCTGGGCAAGCCGTTCGGGGTAAGCCAGAGCCAGAACCCAGCCCAGTTGATCAAGTTCGCGGCCCTGACTGAGAGTCTGGAGCTTAAGCGGGGACTTGAGCCGCTCAGCAATCTGTTGCATGCTTTTTTTGAGCTGGCTAACGCGATTTCCCGGGGCATTGCGCTGGCCACTGAGCGCTTGAATCCGTAGCGTGAGATCGCTCTCACGGGTTTGACCTGCTAAGGGATCACGTTCATTTAAGATTGCCGCCACAGCAATCGCCAGAGTCGTGTGGCCAGCAGCCTGGCCCTGAATCACCATATGTGCCAGACGCGGATGCAGTGGCAGACGTGCCAATTGCCGGCCATGCTCAGTGATGCGACTCTGAGCATCAATGGCATTGAGACTGAGTAAAAGAGCTTGGGCTTGAAGCCAGGCCTGTGGAGGCGGTGGATCTAGCCAACTCAGTTCATCGGGCTGGCTGCCCCAGAGCGCCAATTCCAATGCCAGACCGGCCAGATCTGCCTCCAGAATTTCGGGTGGGGTTTCGGCCAGCATGCGGGCACTGTCACTGGCATGCCAGAGGCGCAAGCAATTCCCCGCTTCAAGCCGCCCGGCTCGCCCTGCGCGTTGGGTCGCTGAGGCCTGTGAAATCTGGCGGGTGACCAGTTCTGTCATGCCAGAGACCGCATCAAAGCGGGGTGCCCGTTCTAAACCGCTATCGATCACGAGTCGAATGCCTTCAATGGTCAGGCTGGTTTCTGCCAGGTTGGTGGCCAGTACGACTTTGCGCTGCCCCTCAGGGGCGGGCTGAATCGCTTGATCTTGTTCCTGATGGCTCAGATTGCCATACAAAGGAGACAGGCTAACATTAGCAGGCAAGCGGCTGGCTAAGGCTGTGGCCAGACGCCGAATTTCGGATTGACCCGGTAAAAAAACCAGTAGGCTGCCTGTGTGTTGGGCCAGAGCTTGTAAAATACTTTGCTCGATATGCCTAAGGCCATAACTATTGGCGGGTGGGGCGGCATAGCTGATCTCGACCGGGTAGCTGCGGCCCTGGGTTTGCAAGACAGGGGCATCAAAATGCTGGGCCAGACGCTCAGAATTAAGGGTCGCTGACATAATCAAGAGCTTGAGATCGTCACGCAATAAGCTCTGAGCCTGATGTGCCAGGGCTAGCCCCAGATCTGAGGCCAGACTGCGTTCATGAAACTCATCAAAAATCACCACTCCGTAATCAGCCAGAGCCTGATCAGCTTGCAGTAAGCGGGTCAGAACTCCTTCTGTCACGATTTCCAGGCGGGTATTGGGGCCAATGCAGGAGTCCAGACGCACACGATAGCCGATTTGCTGGCCGACAGACTCACCGATTAAATGGGACATATAATGAGCCGCCGAACGGGCAGCCAGACGACGGGGCTCTAACATCAAAATTTTGCTATTGGCAAAGGCTGGTGCTTTAAGTAGAGCCAGGGGTACCTGAGTGGTTTTTCCACTGCCAGGGGGGGCTTCTAAAATCAGACGGGGGTGTATTTTTAGTTGGCTAACTAGCTCTGGTATTAAAGCTTGAAGCTCCGGATTAAGCATGGGTTACCAGATCCTCGATAGCCAGCAGAGTAAGGGGAGTACCACTGACAGTCTCCCTGGATTTAGTGCAGTCCATTCATTTCCTGATTTAAAATCTCTGTTCTCAAGCGTTTTTCTAGTCCCATCATTTCATACTCTAGCTCAGGCTTGAGCCGTAAGGCTTGATCCATGGCTGCGTCCGCTTTTTTGAGCTTGCCCAACTCCAGATAACATTCGGCCAGAATTTTATAGTCCATGCCTTTGATATGAGCTTCAACTTGATCCAGCGCCAGCATGGCTTCAAGCATTTTAGCGACGGTCTTGAATTGCTCTTTTTTGTAAGGCTTGCGGGCCCGTTTGCGATAACAGCGGCACAATTGGATCAAGGCACGACTATCACCCACTGGGGCCAATTTTAAGGCCTTTTGATAGATTTCAAAAGCCGTATCGTATTCTTTAGACTTAAAAAAGCGCTCACCATCAAAGAGTGCGGTCTGATAAGCATTATTGTCAGCAGCGATAGACTCGACTTTGGGGCTTGCTACCGCACGAGGGCTTGCTGCGGCACCGGCACGCGGCGGCAGGCCCACCGGACGCTGGGGCGCGCTCCCTGGCCGTTTGAGTGCATTGACAGGCTTTAAACTCTTGGGTTGATTGGGGCGGCGTGGGGGCTCACCCGGTCGTCGCGGCTGCATTAGAGACCGATTCTCTGGGCAGACTCTTCCATAGTCTGATTCAGATTTTGACGTCCTTTTTTGACCATGCCTAAAGTAGTCTGCACTTTGGTTTCCAGATCAGCGAGCACTTCTTCGCTGTATTTATCTGCTTCATAGCGCTGTTGTTTGGTTTCTAGTGCAACGGTCTGACGGGTATCTGCGGCCATTTTCTCGGCTTGTTTAACTAATTCGTGTTCATTCAAAAAGGCACGGGTTTTTTCTTTGGTGGCGGCCACAATCCGCTCGGCAGTCTGGCGAGCTTCTTGCAAAATCTCAGCCTGATGTGAGACGACTTGTTGAGCTTGCTGGATTTCAGGCGGTAAATAGGTGCGTAAATGCTCGAGCAGCTCAAAAACATCTTCTTCATCGAGCAGGACTTTGGAAGTCAGAGGGACATGAAAGCTATTGATCACCAGGGCTTCGATGCGATCGATCAGGGCCATGGCATGTTCTGGGGCGGCGTGTTCTTGTGGGGCTTGGGACATAGTGTTGTACTCTTTAACTTGTGCTTATGCGAATCGTATACTATTCATTATATTTTTTTTGTAGCCGTTCGACAACATTTGGCGGCACAAAATCTGAAACATTTCCATTAAAACTTGCAATCTCTCGGATCAAACTGGAATTGAGATAGAGATATTTGGCGCGCGTCATCAAAAAGACGGTTTCTAGATCGTTATTCAGATGTCGGTTCATCAGGGCCATTTTTAGTTCGACATCAAAATCTGAAACTGCGCGTAAGCCCCGGATGATGACCTGTGCTGCCTGGGCTTTGGCGAAGTCTGCAACCAGACCTTCCGACTCAACCAGTCGCAGGTTCTTTAAATGCCCGGTGCTGGCGGCGATCATCTCGATACGTTCTTTGACGCTAAAAGTGCAATTTTTGCTGACATTAGGCAAAACAGAGACCAGGATTTCATCAAAGAGCAAGGAAGCTCGCTCCATAATATCTAAGTGTCCGTTGGTGACGGGGTCAAACGAGCCCGGGTAGAGTGCACGTACCATTTTTTACCTATCTGCCAGCAAATTTTGTTGATGTGTGCATCAACAGGTGCGCAAATCATAGCATAGGCTTGACGGTAGGGTCAAAGCCGTTGGCTTGAGTTTGCGTGCAAACTAAAATCGTTCAAAAGCGGTGCTAAAAACCTATGTTAAACTCTGGATATAATGAAGCGATAAATTTAAAAAAAGCGGGTAAGAGCATGATGTCAGCCCGAGAAAAAGCCAAGTGGGCCTTATTCGCCTGGCAAGCCCCGCAAGATTTGGAGCGTTTGGCGAGGATTTCTGGTGTGTCGGTTGATACTCTTGAACTGTGGATGACTCAACTGGAGATCCAGGCTTACCAATTGTTTCATGATGATCCCGTTGAGGCTCAATCTGAATTAGCTGAGATCTGCCCCAGATCCTTACCCGGATTGACTCTGTTTGACGAAGAACAAGACCAATATGCGTCCATTGGCGGTCCAATACGCAGCAAAAAGGCTGGGGTGGCAGTGCTCTTTGAGCCAGGACTGAGTAAAACGCCTGCGTCCCTGACTTACAGAGATTCCGCAATTGATTACTCAGGCGTGATTTACACGGCTGAGACGGCCTATCTTTATCAAACAGGTGGCTTTTACTATTTATTGATTGAGTCTATCGAAGTGGGGCAGGGGCATACAGACAAGTGCTTTGTTAAGCAATACAAAGCCCTGGCAAATGTCAGCTTAGAAGATATGCATTGGAAAGAATGCAGCCTACCTTACGATCGCCCAGCAATTCTTGACAATAAAGACCAGTTTACTGTGATCAATATCTAAAAATATGTGCTCTTGTTAAATCGACTTCAGCGCACGCAGGGCCGCAACGGCCTTGTCACTGCGCAAGCGTGTAATGTCATCGAGCAAGTCGATCATGCGGCGACGCAAATGGCTCGGGATCTTCGACAGATCATCTTTGGCTGAGCTGTGTTGCAAGGCATTGCCCAGCACATCGTCAGCACGGGTGTATTCAGTGGTCGCTTCTAAACGGTTAAGGATCTCGCTAACCGGCCCCCAATGACCTGTTTTGGCAGCTGAGTCGATCACCCAGGCACTTAAGTTACCCAGTTGGCTAGCGCTTTCTAATTCTTCGGCCACACGGGCCATATTTAAACGCGAGAGGACAGTGTCAAATTGGGCTGGGGCTGTGTTTTTTAATAAGCCGTAAATCGCTTTTTCTTCGCCGCTGTCTGTTATCCCAGACATCAATTGATTGACCATATTTCTGACCAGTGTGGCAGGCATTTTCTGAACCAGTTTTTGATCCTGGGTATATTTGCTCTCTAAAAAAGTGTTGACAGCTCCGTCGCGATGTTGATTTGCCATATGTGAGGCAAAGGCTTCAAATTTGGGGCCTGTTTTACCCGTGCGATCGACTTCTGACTTGGCCAGCCAGGACATGATTTTGCCTGCCTGGGCATCGGACTCTATGCGCTCAGCAATCTTTTTGACATCGATACTATCGACCAGGGTGTTAAAGTCTTTACCCCAGGGGGACTCGCGCATAATATCGTAGATCAGGGTCTGCACATTGCTGCGATTGATGCCTTTATCTAAGAGTTGATTGATAATCACCGCACGGGTGGCCGGGCTACCTGTTTTTGCCATTTTGCGTAAGCTATCGATCTCGCTTTGGTCACCGCGCCATAAATTAGCGAGCGCACCCATCACGCCGTCTTCTTGATAGCCTTTTTGGGCTTCAACAATCAATTGCCCTCCGCGTTGACCAATATTCTCTTGTATTTCGGCCGTGGCTTTGACAATTTCGGAACCTTTTTGCGCGATCCAGCCTGTGATGCCGTCGGACCCTGAGGGGACGGAGATTTCCCCTGCTTTACGGACTTTACCATCGGGAGCAGTGATCGTGGCTGCTTCGTCCTTGGGAACCATGGCGATCATCATCTTATTAAAGCCTGTATCGATCATTTGGCTGCCTATTTTGAGTTTGACATTCGACCAGACTTTATTGAACTGATCTTCCGGCACATATTGAATTTTGCCATGTGGATTGGCAATCACCAGATGTAACTTGCTTTCTTTGCTGCCTTCGGGTTTGATATGCTCATAACCAATCACATTCACATAGTGCAACGACTCCCCATCGGGTTTGGCTCCAGCTGGGAACTTGCCATTGTTGCCATCGAAGTTCCAATCCGTGAGCACCATCACGGGCACGCCTTTGTCTAAAAAAGCAGTCAATTTGCTAATACTACTATTGTTTTGCAGGCCCGCTCGAAAACCGCGTTCATTGGCGTAATCGACAATGTCACGGGGGGCTGTATAGCTATCAATCTCATAGCTTTTAGTGTTGCCATTGGGGCCATGCAATTCAAATGTGCCCAGGCCCCGAATATACTTATCAATCGTGGGGACTGAGTTTTCGAGGGAATGCCCCTGATAGAATTTCATAAGCATCGACAGAGAGGTGGTGCCACATGAGTTGCCGACTTGATCTTGAATATGAAATAGACCGGCTTTGGCTGCTGTCAGTTTACTTAGATCACGTGAGGGTAAAATATCACGGTGCACAGGGATGACTGTTCGATCTGATGCTTTGTGTTCAGCCATTTTGTCACTGGTACTCCAGACCTTCTTTGTGGGAATTGAGACCGTTGGGAGCTCGACGGCAACGTCCTCGTGAGGGCTGGCAGCGGGTGTTTGTTTTTGTGGGATTGAATCAGTGGCAGTTTGAGCTGCTTCTTGCTCTGGCGTGGTTTGTTTGAGTTTCGTTTCGCTTGAGCTCTCAGCAGTTTCTGGCTCTACAGAAACTGCTTCAAGGATTTCGACTTCTTCGGAATCAAACAAGATGATGGGGTCGATTAAATTGACCGATTGCGCTAAGACTTGAATAGTGCTTTGATCGATATCGCTGGCACGGGCTTTGAGAGCCAGTTGTTCAATTTCTGAGCTGTCGAGATAGCCATCTTTGTTGCTGTCCATTTGCTTACGCAGCTCGGTATTGCTGACCTGACCATCAGAATCTGTATCGAGCCCTTCCATAAAAGACTGCTGCGCATCTTCATTGGCCAACAAATAGCTTTGGGCTTGCTCCAGCATGCGCCCGGCTTTTTTGGGCGTTTGATCAAATAAGCTGGTGGCTTTGTTATAGGTTTGATCGAGTAACTCGCTAGCTTTACGTTGGGTTTTTTCGATCAGTCCCTCGGCTTCAGGCGGATTGGGAGGATCTATTTTAGGGGCTTGACCTTGCTTTTGAGGTGGGGTGGGTAGGGGACGTGCGCTGCTGCCTATATTTGTCATGGGTCTCTCCCTGAATTAAGCTCTTGCTGAATTATCGCGATTAACAGGGCTGATCTGACGGCCAAAGGGCCAAAGTTAATCTGTTCTAAATAAATGTTTAAGCTCGGGACTGTTCTTTCCAGGCCTGATCGAAATAAGCCACTTGCTGAAAATTTTGGGGCAGTAATAGGCATTTATACGTTATAGCTAAACTTAAAGTCTGAGTCTTTCCAGATCTGAACCTTTGCTTTTTGTGCGCTTATTAATCAGCGTTTGACTTCATTTTTGCCGGGGATTCAGAGGCCACAACTTGTGGTCTGGATCCCTTGCTTGCCCCTGAATTTAGCGATTATTCGTGGTAACATGAGTGCATATCTTTGCTGATAGAAAGTGAGTCAATTCCATGAAAGCTGTCCTAATGGCCGGTGGGTCCGGAACCCGCTTAAGACCCCTCACCTGTGATTTACCTAAACCGATGGTGCCGATTGTCAATAAACCGATTATTGAGCATATTGTGAACCTGCTCAAAAAGCACAATTTCGATGATATTTATGTCACCCTCTACTATCTGCCACAATTGATTCAAAATCATCTCAAAGACGGCAAAGATCTCGATGTCAATATTACTTATGCCCTCGAAGAAGAAAAACCGCTGGGAACCGCAGGTTGCGTTAAAAACATCCAGCAACATTTAGACGAGACCTTTATTATCATTTCGGGCGATTGCCTGACCGATTTTGACCTGAGTGAAGCCATTCGTTTTCACAAAGAAAAAGGCTCCAAAGCAACAATCGTGCTAACACGTGTTGAGAACCCGCTCGAATTTGGCGTGGTGATCACCGATGATGAAGGGCGCATTCAGCGCTTCCTCGAAAAACCGACGTCTTCAGAGGTGTTTTCAGATACGGTTAATACCGGTATTTATGTTTTAGAACCTGAGTTGCTCGATCTCTTGCCCGCCAACGAAGAACAGGATTTCTCGAAAGACCTCTTTCCTCAAATTTTGGAACAAGGCTTACCGATGTATGGCTATGTTGCCGAAGGCTATTGGGGAGATGTTGGTAATTTAACGACTTATCGCGAAGCCCATTATGATGTCCTTGCTGGCAAAGTCAAGGTTGACTTGCCATACAAAGAAGTTGAGCCCGGACTCTGGCTGGGTGAAAATGTGGAGATTGATCCTTCGGTTGAAATCGAAAAACCAGCTGTGATCGGCCACAATACCTACATTGGTAAAAACGTCAGAATTTCAGCAGACACTGTATTGGGTGACAATGTGATTGTCGGTCAAAACGCGACCCTGAAGCGTCCGATTGTCTGGAACAGCGTCAATATTGAACGCAATGTGTCTCTGCGAGGCTGCGTCTTGGGTAAAGGCGCGATTATTCACAAAGAATCACAAATCCTGGAAGGGGCTGTGATTGGCGACAAATGTCGGATTGGCGAAGGGGCTCTGGTCAAACCTGATGTGCGGATCTGGCCTGAAAAACAACTTGAACCCAATTCAGTGGCCACTGAAAGCATTATTTGGGGTTCAGGGGCTTTGCAAAGTATGTTTGGCGAACTGGGCATTGCCGGTACGGTTAATACAGACATCACTCCTGAACTGGTCGTCAAAATTGGGGCTGCTTATGGCGCCACGATTGGCATGGGCAAAAGCATTGTCTTAAGCCGGGATCAATCAGCTGCTTCACGCTTGTTTAGCCGGGCTTTTGCTTCGGGTGTCCTGTCGGTAGGGGTGCATATCCAAAATCTGGAAGCGGCAGCCTTGCCAGTCACCCGAGCCCAAATGCCTTCGCTGGATGTCGCTGGTGGCGTGCATGTACGTGTAGCCCCAGATAAATCGCGTGAAAAAATCTCGATTGAGTTCCTGGATCCCAGTGGCTTGAATATTTCACCTCAGGCCGAGAAAAAGATTGAAGCCACTTATATCAAAGAAGATTTCCGTCGGGCGCGTGTCGTTGAGCTCGGTGAGATCCAATACCCTTCGCGGGTTTTAGAAAAATATCAGGAAGCCTTTTTAGGCTATTTGTCTGATTTTGATCCGCCGCGTTCAAGCAAAGTGGTGTTGGACTATCTCTACCAAGTCTCTCAGGTTATTTTGCCTAATTTACTTGGCAAGCGTCAGATCGATGCTGTGGTCTTAAATGCTCACGTACATGAAGGTGCTTTGCGTGATACGGATGATTTGGAAATGCAGACTCGTCATGTGGTCAATGCCCTCAAAGCAGATTTTGGGGTGCGTCTGGATGCCAATGGCGAGCGCATGGTGATCATTGATGAGCGGGGTCAAGAAGTCGATTCAAACTGTTTATTGGCAGTATTTGTGCAGCTTTTCTTGCACAAATACCCTGGCAAAAAAGTGGCTGTCCCCGTGATGGCACCCAGTGCGATTGAAGAAGTCGCCGCCCGTTATGGTGGCGAAGTGGTACGCACCAAGTCGACGACGCGTTCCTTGATGGAAGCTGCCCAGGAAGATGGCGTGGTGATGGCTGGCTATGGCGGTCAATTTATCTTCCCTGGTTTACATGGTGGCTTTGATGCCATGCTAGGCACTGCTGTTCTGGCGACCTTGCTATCACAGCATGGCAAAAAGTTATCCGAACTGGTGGCTGAACAGCCTTCAGTACACATGCTGCAAGCCAGTTTGGCTTGCCCGACAGCTCTCAAAGGAACCTTGATGCGTTTGATGCTAGAGCGTTATGCAGATCTGGATATCTCTACTCTCGATGGGGTGAAGATTCACTCTGCTGAAGGTTGGGTCCTGATCATGCCTGATCCCAGTCAAGCCAAAGTACATATCTATGTTAATGGCAAGTCTCCGGCCTGGTCACAGGATCGTTTGGCCCATTACCGAGCCGATGTGGAAGAAATGATTTCGGGACAATAGTCCGAAAGATGAAGAACCATGGCTGAATTTTTGCTGAATTTACTGCCGATTGGGATCGGATTGCTGATCTTTCTGGCTGTTTTGATGATCCTGATGTTATTTTCGTCGCAAGGCGAACGTCTGATGGATACCCTGACGGGCAATTATGTCAAACGCTTAAAACCAGAATTTGAACGCTTGCAAATTAGTTTGCCGCCGATCCAATTTGTGATGATTCAAGTGGCTTTGGGCTTGTTATTATTTGCAACAGGTCTGGTCACGGGTAGTGATACTCTCAGTAAAATCAGTATGGGTGTTTTGTTGGCTCTGATTGGTTTCTGGTTGCCTCAACGCTGGCTCAAAGAGCAGGCCAAGCGGCGCCAGACACGTTTTGCTGAGCAATTTGCTGACGCGGCAGCCTTGATTGGTAATTCCGTGCGTTCTGGTTTGAGTTTGATGCAGGCTCTGGAAGTGCTGGTGCGAGAAATGGATGATCCGATCGCATATGAGGTCTATCAGGTCTTGCAAAGCATTCGGGTCGGTCTGCCTGTTGATGAGGCTTTAGCTCAATGGGCCGAACGCCAGGACAATTCGGATCTGCACATCTTTGTCACTGCCGTCACGATTCAGCGTCAGACCGGGGGCGATCTGGGTCATGTCTTGAATACCCTGGCAGGGACCATTCGCCAACGGCAACGTATTCAGGGCCAGATTCAGTCCTTAACAGCTCAGGGTCGTTTGGGGGCGATTGTTTTAAGTGGTTTACCGATCTTTATGGGTATTGCGCTTTATTTTATCAACCCCGACCGTATGGGGCTGATGTTTTCACATCCTATGGGCTGGGGTATGTTGGCCTTAAGTGGGATTACGATTTCAGCGGGCTATTTGGTAGTACGCAAAATTGTGTCGATAGATATTTAGCGGTGCCAATCAGTTTACTTAGAAATAGAGGCAAGCAATGACCTGGCTAATTATTGGATTGTTTTTTGTGGCTGTCGTGCTAGTGGTTTTGTCCTTTGCCAAGCCTCAGTCCAGCGAAGAGGCCTCAGCCCGCTTAGATTATCTCAAGGCCAAGCAAGGTAATCCAGCAGCGGCTGAAGCAGAGCCGCGTCTGGCCCAAAAAAGCCGTGAACAATTGATCCCGTTGGCTCAGAGACTCTTGCCTGAAAGCCTCAAAACACGTTTGCGTAAAAAGCTAGACCATGCTGGCCTCTATGAGACTTCTGATCAGCAATACGCTGTCAACTTTCTTTTGTTTATGGTCGGCTTCCCGCTGGGTTTTATCATTCTGAATACATTTTTGCTGAGCTATAGCAACGAGACCTTGCTCTATGCTGTGCCTGCTCTGACGGCTCTGGGTTATTTTTATCCTTTAATTCGCCTGAATTCACAAATCGAAGGCCGTCGCCGCACGATCTTTCGCTCCTTCCCTGATTTTATTGACCTCTTAACCGTCTGTCTGGAAGCAGGCATGGGCTTAGATCAGGCTCTCAATCTGGTCGTTCGCAAAATTAATCCGGGGCCTTTGCAGGTGGAGCTAGAGCTGACGAGCAAAGAAATCAGGGTCGGCAAAAGCCGGGCTCAGGCTCTCAAAGATCTGGCCAAGCGCCTGGATATGCGTGAAGTTACTACCTTTGTGGTAGCTGTCGTACAAGCGGAGCAGATTGGTAGCAATTTGAGCGCCACGCTCAAAGTTCAGAGTGAGATTGCAAGGGAGGCCCGCTGGCAAAAAGCGCAGGAACTGGCCCAAAAAGCACCGGTCAAAATGCTATTTCCGATGCTTCTGCTCATTTTTCCGAATATTTTCCTGATTATTTTTGGACCGATACTGCTGGGCTTTATGCTTGGGCGTTTATAAAGTATTAACTACGCCCCAATTATGTTTGATCTTTGCGTATACTAAGAATACCAGACACGCAAATAGGACACCGTATGAAGATAGAGTTAGCCCATATTGTACTCGTTGACGATGATTCTGATTTAAGAACTGTGAACGGCTTTTTTGTTAAGGAATTAGGCGTTAATCAGATTGCTACTGTTGATTCGGTCAAAGCGATGTTTACTTACCTCGATCTTCACAAAGACTCAGAGCCTGTGGACCTGATTATTATGGACGTGATGATGCCTGACTTAGATGGCATTAAAGGTTGCGGCTTATTGCAGGAACATCCTGCTTATCAGGATATCCCGGTAATTATGCTGACTGCTCTGGATCTCGATCAGACAATAGAAGCGGCCTTTGAGAACGGTGCGATGGATTTTTTGACCAAACCATTTAAGCCCGTTGAGCTAAAAGCCAGAATCAGATCCGCTTTAAAGTTAAAGTCTGAGCGCGATCAGCGCAAACAACGAGAACACGAGCTATTTCAGCTCACCCAACAATTGATCTCGCGTCAGGAAGATATCACCCGTACTTCTTTTTTAGATGAATTAACGGGTATCTATAATCGCCGTGCCTTCAACAAAGCCCTGGAAGATGAATGGCGCTACGCCTATTTAGAGCAACGCCAGGTTTCTTTGATGATGATCGATATCGACTATTTCAAAAAATATAACGACACCTATGGTCATCAGGCTGGTGATGAAGCCTTACAAACCGTTGCTCAATTTTTATCCGCTCAGGATGCAACGACGCTTGTCGCCCGCTATGGGGGAGAAGAGTTTTGTTTATTGGCGCGAGGGCAAGTCTCTATTCAAGAGTTTTTTCAACTGGCTGAGGGTTTGTGCGAGCAATTAGAGCAAATTCAAATCCCTCATGAAGCTTCAGATGTCTCTGGTTTTTTGACTCTCAGCATCGGCTGCGTTAGCTTATACCCCTCTGACTCACTTATGGCTGATTTGGTTGCTCAGGCAGACCTGGCGCTTTATGATGCCAAATCTTCTGGCCGCAATCGGGCCAAGCTGTATCAACCGAGCATATCTGAATAAGCGCTCTGCGTCATGTGCGCTTCAATTTCTATGGCCATCGTTTCCCACTCTGGAGTGACTTGCTTCAGTTCTGAGAGCCATTCTTGAATCAACAAATGTAGAGCTTCTAATTCATTTTGATTGGCGTCATTTTTAATTGTCCAGGCTTGTTCTAGACTGGCTGACATTTGTGAGAAATCTTGATTTATAGCTGCTAGCCAGGATTTGAGACGTAAATGGCGAAATGCTTGTGGTTTTTCTGTTTCTGGATTTAAATGCTGCTCTGTTTCGTTGATGATCTGACTTGCTTGATCTTGTTTGTCCTGGCTTAAGTAAATCTCAGCTAGCATATTTAGGGGCTCGGGTAAAATATGTTCAGCCTTGAGCTCTTTTAAAACTGAAATACCTTGCTTTAAGTTTTTTTCGGACTGTTGATAGTGCTCCAGTTTTTGATAAGCATTGCCCAGGTTGCAGAAGACGATGGCTTCACCGAGTCGATTATTGAGCGATTGGTAAATACGAAGTGCGCGTTCCAGATGTAGGGCGGCCTGATCCGGGCGTTTTAATTCCTGGTAAATATGCCCCAGATTATTACACGAGGTAGCAATGCCAGCGCTATCACCAATTTTTTCTCGTAAGTCCAGGCTATCCAGAAAATGGGTTTCAGCAGCTTTCCAGCGATTGATCATTACAAATACAGAGCCCATATTGCTCAAGCTATTGCCTTGGCCCCAGAGATCAGCAATCGTTTCTTGGATTTGCAGGCTTTTGTGGTAAGCAGCCAGTGCAGCATCCCAGTCACTTTGATGGTAAAAAATCACGCCCTGCACATTATGGGCATAGGCTATTTCACGCATGTCGGGCACTATTTTTAAGATATTTAAGGCATATTGGGATGATTTTAAAGCCATTTGGTACTCGCCCTGTCGGTATTGAGACCAGGCGATCCCGTTCCAGAGCTGAGCCATTTCGGGTACCTGGGTATGTTGGCCGAGGGCTTGCTGCCCGGCAGCGTAAGCGGCCAGGGCTTCTTGCCAGCAAGATTGCTTTTCGAAAATACGCCCTTGTTTGAGATGGAGCTGGGCTTTGAAGTAGAGGCGGGCCTCGGGCAGCTGCTGCTCAATCTCAGTCAGAGCAGTGTCATAGTCCCCAATTAACCAGCGCAATTCCAGAAGCTCCAGGCTGAACTTTTCTGCCGCCTGGGCTGGGGTCAGCCAGGTTTTATTCTCTCGATCCAGGCTGAATAAAGTATCCTCGCTGAGTTGACTGTCTTGAAGTAAGTCGCTGGCTTTGTCGTAAGATTGAATCGCTGCTGAGGTCGCAAAAATGCGTCCGGCCTGCTGGGCTGCTAAATAGAGATACTTGAGAGCTGGCAGTGTTTGCTCGGCATGAATAAAATGGAAAGCCAGACGATCAGCCTGATTAAAATCAGCACGACTTTCTAGCCACAGTCCCACTTTGCCATGTAGCTCTTTTCGTCGTCGTAACAGGAGCGTTTGATACAGGGTTTCACGAATCAATTCTTTTTGAAAAGCATAGAGCTGATCACCTTTTGAAAAATAGCCATTGCGGGTGAGTTCCTGGCAAATAACCAGAATCGATTCCATCCCAAGCCCGGTCAGATTAGCTAGTAATTCTAAGTGAAAACCATCTCCGCAGACACAGGCTGCTTGTAAGACCCCGCGTGAATCGGCATCCAAACGATCAAATTCGGCCAGAATCAGGCGTTGTAAATTGGCTGGAAGAGGCAATTTTTCAAGGCTTTGATTTAAAATCCAACCCGAGGGACCTGGGCTGAGTGATTCGTTTTCAACCAATAGGCGTAGACTTTCGATTAAATAATAGGGGTTATGCTGAGAACGCTCTAAAAGCTTGTCTCTTAAGGGGAGTAATTCAGCGGGCAATTGGTGTAGTTCTAGACGATGGGCGATGAGTTTGGTGCAGGCTTCGTCGCTCAAAGGATCCAATCGGACTTGTATTTTCCAGGGGTAGTTAAAGTACTCTGCTTGCGCATGCTGTTCTTGATGCCGCCAGCTGGCACTTAAAATCAGCGGGTGATTTAGGCTGGCTCCATCAAGACACGAAAACAAAAATGACAGCCAATCTAGTGAGAGCTGATCCGCCCATTGCAAATCTTCTAGCACAATAAACACAGCCTGATTTTCGGTCATCAACTGTAGCAATTTAACTAAAACTTGGAACCATTGGCTTTGGAGTTTTTCGGCGTCTCGGTAACGAAAAAGTTTACTGTCGCGGGCGGGGAAAAGAATATAGAGTAAGAGTTCTTGTTCTAGCTGAGAGAAAGAAAAGCCCTGTTGCAGAATATCGAGTACCAGGGCTTCATTTTTTTGTTCGCTTAAATTGGACTGGGGGAAAAGCAGGGCTTCAACCAGGAGGCGAATCAAAGCCGAACTGGCGTGCTGAGAATAAGAGACTGCCGAGACCTGCACTTGAATGATGCCAGGATGCAAGTTTAGCTGATGGCGGTAGATTTCCTGTAAGAAACGCGATTTCCCAATCCCAGCAACTCCTGAAATGGCGATACTTTTAAAAGCCTGTCTTGGGTTTGCTAAGGCTTCAATGGCAGAGTCTAGTTCTGTTTCTCGACCAAAGAGCGGATTGTTACTGCCCGCTCGGCGGGCTTGTTCCAGTCGTTGCACGCCTAACAACTCATGCACGACAATTGGCTGGGCTTTACCCTTGGCCTGGATCGCCGCTGCCTCTCGGAAGAGATAACGATCTCCGCCCCATTTATAAAGACTATCTGAGACCAGAATACTCCCTTTGGGACAGTTTTGTTCAATCCGTGCGGCTGTGTTAATAGCATCCCCGAGCACGGTATAGTCTTTGTCTTCGCCCTCATATTGGATCTCACCGGCAACGACCACACCCATATTCAGACCAATGCGCATCGAGATATCGAGTTGATGTGCCTGGCCATATTTGATGATCGCCTTTTGAATCTCTAAAGCGGTCATCATGACCCGATCGGGATCGTCTTCGTGGGCCAGGGGCACACCAAAAAAGGCCATGATCGCATCGCCAATAAATTTCTCAATCACACCCTGGTAGCCATGAATAATATCGCTAATGATTTTAAACAGGGGATAAATAATATTGGAGACTTCTTCAGGATCAAGGGTCTCAGAAAGTTTGGTAAAGCCACATAAATCACAAAACAAAACGGCGACCTGACGACGCTCGTGAATACGACTGGCTGCACCGCCAGAACTATGCACTATTTCAACAGTACCCGTATGATTTGCCGGAGAAGCGGGGAGCACGATCGAAGCTGGGCTTGCACCGAGAGAAACGCTGCAATGGCCACAATACTGAAACTCAGCCGGGTTGATTTGCTGACAACTGTGGCAAACCTGACCGACTGTTTGGCCGCACTGTCCGCAAAAAGCAAAACGGCTAGACTGGCTGTACTGACAATGAAGACAGATGATCTCTGTTGACATAGTCTATATTGTGTCATACTTTAAACAATAATGATGGAGATCCTTTCTACTCTGTTTGAATTAGGCAATATATCGTGACTAGTGACTCGGGTTTGACACTTCTGATTGCTCGTTTTGGCCGCCAGTATGCAGCGGATCAAGTGATCTGTCAAGAAGGTGAGCCCGGAAGCGAGGTCTTCTTTATGGTTTCAGGTCAGGTACAAGTGACGACGGCTCCTGACTTGGCTCGGCATCATGATCAACAGCGTGTCTTATGTCAGCTCGGGCCGGGTGATTTTTTTGGTGAAATGGCTCTGTTTGATGCGTTGCCGCGCTCAGCGACTGTCAGTACCTTAGAGTCGACCCAGGTGATTGTCTTCAATCAAGATAATCTCTATGAGCAAGTCAACCTCTACCCAGAGCTAGCGGTTCGTTTACTTAAGTTACTGGCTCATCGTATGCGCAGGATGGATCGGCAATTAAAAGAGGTCCTTGGACATCAGGATTATTTGCTTTTGCTGAATGAAAACGATTCGCAGAAGCCTGATGCTTAATGCTCTTTAAGCTTGACTTCAGCTCAAAATAAGCTTCAGAGCATAAAATAGAGATAGCAATTGAGAATCAGGGCGGGAAGCAAAAATAATGAGATATAAGTTAAATGGATCGATTGTCATTAGCATGATGATTTTGATACTGAGTGCTTGCAGTCCTGAAGCGATCGCACCGAGTTTGAAACGTACTCCTTCTCCCTCTCTCGCTGCTTCTTCTGAGATCCCGTTCCAACCTATTTCAGAAACACCTATGGCCCCGGTTGATCAACAGTCTATCTTGATTCAATCGGGTATTTTAATTCAGTCCGGGCTCTTGATTCAATCGGGCTTAACGGTGGCTTATGAAAGTCCTTCTGGACAATTAAGCGTGCTGGGCACAGAGCAATTGCAAAGCTTTCAGGTCGGAGCGGGCCCGGTTCAAACTTTGAAAGACTGTCAGGTCTGTCCCCGTTTTGCTGAGCAAAAATTGTCGATTGAAGCACGGGATCAACTCAATTTAGACTTCCAATTGCCAGCCGACTCATTTTTGATACAGCAAACTGTTCCTCAGCCTATTGTTCAGGTGCGTATTCCACTGGCGGCTTTAGCTGGCCAGAGCTATCGCGGCTTATATGTGATCAAAGGAGCTGCTGCTTTTCAAGCGCAGCAATTGGGTACAAGCGCTTATGAAATTAGCGGTGGCGAACTGAGTGCGGCGAATCAAGTCAATAAGCCCTTATCTGTGCAACAAGGTCAGCAATTAGAGTTGCTTCGGGCCAATGGTGACCTGGTTCAATTGGATTCAGCCCAGTCATCTGGGCGGATTCAAGCTGCCAGTCCAGCGCAATTGCAGCGTTATCAAACGATTCAAACCAAACTACAAGCGGTCGCGGATGCTTTATTTGGCCAGGCTCAGACCATACCGCCGCTTGCCACTAACCCTTCGCCCAGCCCGCAGGCAACAGCGTCAGCGAGTCCTAAGCCCAATGATTTAGCGGGGGGACCAGATCAAACGACGAGTTTAACGGCCGTTTCAGGTTGCCCCGATACATCAGCGCAAGCGCCCGGTCGTCCGCAAATTATTCTCCAAGAAGACTTTAGAGGGCAGGCTGCTAATTTTGGCAGCCAGGGGCGTTGGCAAGAGTGGGGAGCTGATTATGTGCCTGTTGAAACAGGAGTGAAATTGCAAAACCCAGGTCCTGGCAAAGGCATACGAGACAGTATCGGTGAAATTAAGGATCGCTCAGGTCTTTTACAATCAGGAATCAATCAGATTGTTTCTATTCCACATCAAGCTGGGGACCGCCTGGTTCTCAAAGCGAAACTGTCCCTGGATGCTGCTTTTGTGGATCCGGATAGTGATGCCAGTGTTTTACTAGAGTTTAATAATCCCGACCTATCAGCCCATGTCTTTGTGATTCCGCGAGGCGCCCAAAGTCTGAGTCATGAGATCTATGGTGAACTCAATCTACCCGATTGCGCCACAGAAGTACGTCTTTCTTTGTTGGGGTATTTAGGGCAATCTGAAACTGCAAACGTGATCTTTGAATCGATTCAGATCGAACAGATTCCAAAGCAGTTTTACCAAATACAGCCGCTGTATGAAAACAACTTTGATCAACCTATAGCGAAGAACTTTGGTCCCAATAGCCCCGATCTGGATGAGGAATTTGGCTATGATTTCTTTTTGGTCAATGACTTGCCTGCAACGAGCGCAAGTGATCTGGGGGTCACTGTTCAAAAATCAAATTCGACAGCAGAGGTCGGTGGACTGGTTACAATTATTTCTTTGCCGTCGACGATCCCAAGCGATCGGCTACGGGCATCGATCCAGGTTTCGACTACTTTTACGGATCCCAGCTCTCAGACCTTGTTGCAATTGGAATTCTATGACGCTGCCAATCAGCAATTACTGATTAGCCGTAGCCGTGTACTTAGAGGAAAACAAGATCGCAGCTCTTTGGTGATTGATCGCAGTTTGATTCCGACGGGGGCAACGACTCTTAAAGTGGTTCCGTTGGTGGGGTTGGGGCCAAGTGAGAGCTCGGCAATGATCTGGGATGATCTCAAGTTAGAAATCTGGAGCCCAACAGCTCTCTAACCCTCTATTTTGACAGCGTGATCAAATTACTAGTCTTGTTTGCTGATCCCGGCTAGAATGAGTGGAGTAGGATACGATGCTTGTTTCGTTAGGGAGTTCTGATGGCTTATAAAATCTGCCCCAAGTGCAAAAAAGAAAATGCAGCTGTTAATAGCACCTGTGTTAAATGTGGCAAAGCTATTTTACGTGAAAAAATACTTGATGACAACGCGCATAAAAACTTAAAGCTTTACGCCTTTGAACGTTTGTTTTCTTCTGTTTTGGTGGCCTGCGCTGTGGTTGCTTTGTTTTTTGGCTTGATGGCATTCTTAGAACAGCCAAATTTTAGTCTTTTTGGTTTTTAGACTCTGACGCTAAGGGTTGGGTGAAGTAAAAGCGGGCGCCTGCTTTGCTGCGGTTTTCAAAATCAAAACTACCCTTGTTCATTTTAACAAACTCTCGCACAATGATCAGACCAATACCAGTGCCTTTTTCGCCTGCTGTTCCTAAAGTGCTCAACAATTGATTTTCTTTTAACTGGGTCAAATATTTGTGATTCAGGCCAACGCCCGTATCAGCAACAGAGAAACGAACCTGTTCTGCTTCGAGCTTGTACTCCAATTGGATCGAGCCGCCTTCGGGGGTGAATTTGATGGCATTATTGAGTAGGTTATTAAAGACCATCAATAAGAGGGTGGTGTCACCCATGAGTGGTGGGCAATCATCAGGACTCTGGATTTCTAACAAAATATTTTTCTGTTGAGCGGCTGTTTCTTGTAAGGGGACAAACTCAGCATAGAGTTCACTTAATTCAAATTTTTGAGTTTGTACATGAAAACCCGAAATTTGGGTGTTGGCCCAGTTTAAGAGCTTTTCTAGCATCTCATTGAGATGCTGGGTGTTTTTGCGCACGCCTGCTAGCATATTGCTGATTGACTCAGGGGTCAAAATTCCTTTTTCTGCGATACTCAATAGGGTTTGTAGGGTACCCAGAGGAGCGCGTAAATCATGAGAAAGAATCGAAAACAAGCGGGATTTGGTCTGGTTGGCTTCTAATAATTCGGCTTTTTGCTGGGTCAACAATTCTTTTTGGGCTTCAATTTCAGCGGTGCGTTCGCGCACTTTTGCTTCGAGGTGTTGGCTGTGCGTTTCGACTTTTAAAATCGCTTCGTAGGTGCGAATACTAGCCATCAAGACTGAAAAAAGCTTATCGCGGGTCAATTCTGTTTTGAGACGATAATCATCGATCTGATAGTTTTTAATGACTTTAAGTTCGGGCGCTTGTCCGGGTTGGCCTGTGCGCAAAATAATTCGCACAAAATCGTTTTTAAGCTCTTCACGTATATATTTGACTAGATCCAAGCCTGCATGTTGACTTTCCATGACCACATCTAACAAAATCACAGCCAGGTCTGGATGCTGTTGAATCACTTCGATGGCTTCTTTAGCAGAGTAAGCGTGTAAAAACTCCAGCGGTTTACTTTCGATCTGAAACTTTTTGAGCGCCAGGCGCGTGACTGCATGAATGCTTTCTTCATCATCTACGACCAGGATTTTCCAGCTGTTTTGTTTTTCAGGATCCTGGCGGATTTCTTCATTATATTGCTCTGCTGAGCTGGACTTCAAGTCTGAATCGATGTCGCTCATAGTGTTTCCTCTGCTGTGCTTTCCATCAAGGGTAGCAAAATCTCGAAGTTTGCACCAGCAGACATTGGCGTAAATCTCACGCTGCCATTTAGCTTTTGGGTCACAAAATTCTCTACAATATGCAGTCCCAGGCCGGCGTATTGTGCTGGATTGCTTGTGAAAAAGGGCTCAAAAATTCGTTTTTGGATCTCAGGCCTAATCCCGATTCCATTATCTGAAAACGAGATCACACAAATTTGCTCGCGCTCAGACAACTGGCCGCCTTCGCTGTGTTTTTGCAGGCGTTGATCTAGCAAAGAGAGCAAGGCTGGCACGCCTCCCTGGCGTTCTTCTTGTTTGAGAGCCACTTGAATCTGAATCTCAGGGGCTGAAATGCCCTGAAAACCATGCCGTAAGCTATTCCAAAAAAACTGTCCCAAGATCTGGAACAAGACGCTAGGATAAGAGAGCCATTGCTCGACCTGGCAGTCGATCTGTAGATTGACCCCACGATGCTTGGCCTCTGAATGCCAGACCTGTCGTAACTCTTCAAAAAAGACGGGCAGCTCGATGATCTCCACTTGATCATGAAACTGATCGACGGACAAGAGCTTAAAGTTTTGCACCAATTGCACTGAGCGATTTAGCTGAGCTTGTAATAATTTGCCTGCATCGCTGAGATCGTGCCACTGCTCAGCTGGAACCAGGTCACGGGTATTGGCTTTGATTTCATCGAGACCCTCTAGCAAAATGCTAGCGGCCGTTACGCAAATGCCCAGAGGTGTATTGAGTTCATGGGCTACACCCACGACAAGCCCACCTAGCGCGATCGTTTTTTCTGAATTGATTAATTTTTTTTGAGTTTGGCGTAAATGTTTGATTGCATCACTGAGCTCTTGCTGCCTGGCTTGAGCCGCTTGTTTTGCCTGGAATTGCATCTGTTGATCTTGCCAGCCGTGTTCGATAATGTCTAAAAGTATCTGTATCCGCTTGGGTGTCGGGCTCACACTTTTGAATGCCAGTTGATGGGTTTCTTCATCTGACCAGATCAATTCAAAAGGCGAGTCGAGATACTTGCCCAATAGTGCTGGCAATTTGGCCCTTAGCTCAGACGGTGCTGAAGCTGTTAAGCCCAGTACCGTCTGAAGATCGGCCAGAAATTCGCTTTCTGTGATCTTAGATTCAGCCATGATTAGTCATGAAAGAGCTGGTCGATTTTGACTTCTTCGACGTCTCCCAGTTTTTTTAAGGCTGTCAAATCAATTTTAGTGCGATCCCCAACAATCGTAAAGGTCAGGGGACGGCTGCTGATTTTGTCTTTGATATGGGTAAAGATATCGTCGAGTTGAACCTGGCTTAATTGGGCGAAGTTAGCTGCGCGTGGGTCTTCGCTAAAGCCCCAGTTTTTCCAGGATTCAACGGTCCCAAAAATCTCACGGAAACTGACCCGTGAGGTACGGTAGTTATTGTCCAGGGATTGTTTGGCGCGTTCAAAGTGCGAGGCTGATTTGGGTGGATTGCGCAGCAAGTCGATCAGTAAAGCCAGGGACTCATTGGTTTTGTCAGCTTGCGTGCCGATATAAGCCATGACCTGCCCCTGATCTCCCAGTCGACTACCCAGGGACTCAAAAGCCCAGGTTGAGTAGGCCAGTGCTCTGGATTCACGCACTTCCTGAAACATAATAGCTCCCATGCCGCCATCCATATATTCGTTGTAAAACGAGCTCAGCACGGCTTGCTCTGGTTTGACCAGATCGCCAGGAATAATGGCGTCAATATTACTCTGGGCGCTTTCGTGATGCAGAAAGTAAATTTTGACGGGTTTGTCATGGCGCTTCATGATTTCAACCGGGGGCATTTTGCGTGGATTCAGTAAAGGCACTGGGATCGCCTGAGGCTGGTGGTATTGTTTGACTAATTTCTCAACTTTGTCTTTGGGCAATTGGCCAATATAGTGCACTTCAAAGTTTTGTTTTTGTAAGGCCTGGGTCATTTGCGGATAGAGGCCTGCATTAATTTGCTTGAGCTCTGCTTCGCTGGGGCGATCGAGATAGCCAGATTCAGCTCCATAGCGCACCCAGGAGCGCAAGGCCTGACGCAAGGTTTGCAGGTCTTTTTTCTCGTCTTTGCGATTGGTGATTTGGTTCTCGATTTTCTTTTGCAAATAGCTTTCGTTGAGCTGGGCTTTCCAGAGCACTTCTTCGGCCAGTTTGAGAGCGGGTTCAAACTTTTCGTCGGTGCCAGAGATGCTCATGCTAAAACCATAATCGCTGCAACCAAAGCTCGCGCTGGCACCCAGCTTATAGAATTGCTGTGAGACGGCTTGGGGTAGCATCTCACCGGTGCCTGCGGCATTAAGCTCTGACATCACTGCGCAAAAATTGGGGTGGTGCTTGTCGCCATAGTCATAGGAGATCGAAAACGAGAAGAGGTCATTGATCGGATTCTGTGAGTAATAATAGAGCACGCCCGGCGCATAAGAGCTGGCCTGTAGGGTTTCTTTGATATCAATCCACTTGGGTTCCACGGGCGGTGTATCAATGGCTGCCACCGCTTGAGCAAAGGGGCTGCTTTGATTGGGGTTGAGATTGACTTTTTTGAGGGTGGGCTTGTTGATTTTGGGGAAGTCATATTCGGCATCATGTCGGTAGCCGACGACGTAATTATTCTGGAAATACTTCTTGGCGACCCGCACAATGTCTTCAGGTTTGAGCTTTTTTAAACGCTCGGCCTGATTCATGATCTCTTCAACGGTTTGCCCTTTTAAAAAGGCCTGGGTCAAGATACCCGCGCGGGCCTGATTGCTTTCGAGAGCTGCTTTTTTAGAGATCTCATAAGAGAGGGCAATCGCTTTCATGATCTCAGGGTCAAATTGGCCCTGCTTGATTTTCTCGACTTGGTCGAGCAGCAATTGCTCGACTTCTGCTAAGCTCTGGCCTTCACGGGGCACCGCGTGCAGTGATTGTGAACCGTAATCCCGCTCTAGACTGGGGTAAGAGCCTGCGCCACGCACCAATTGAGGCTGTACCAGATTGATCTTGATCAGGCCGACATCACCGCTATCTAAGAGCATATCGATCATGGTCAGGGCGTCAGCATCAGGGTGACCGTAAGGAGCGGTGCGAAAGCTAAGTAAGACTTTCTCTTCGCCTTTATACTGGGTCTCTACGCGTTCGATACCCTGAATAGGGGGTTCTTGAGGTACATCAAACTCAGGCACGGGACGTGCTTCCCAGCTTGAAAAGTACTTCTCGATCACTTTGCGGGTCTCTTTGAGATCGATATCACCTGAGATTACGATTGCCATATTATTGGGCACATAGTATTTGCGGTAAAAGGTATACATTTCAGTCAGAGATGGGTTTTTGAGATGCTCGACTGAGCCCAAAATGGTCTGGGTACCGTAGGGGTGTTTTTTGTAGAGTTGCGCTTGCACGGCTTCATGCAAGACGCTTTCTTTGTTGTCGAGGCTGCGGTTTTTCTCTTCGTAGACGGTCTCTAGCTCAGATTGGAACAAACGAAAGACGGGCTGGCGATAGCGCTCAGACTCAACTTTGGCCCATTGTTCGATCCGGTTTTTGGGCAATGAGAGCAAATAGACGGTTTCTTCGTTAGAAGTATAGGCGTTCAGGCCCTGGGCGCCCAGGCGGGAGTAGATCGAGTCAAGCTCACCTGGAATCGCATATTGGCTGGCTTTGATTGAGAGTTCGTTGATTTGCAGATTGAGCTGATTGCGCTGGGCATCGTCTGTGGCTTTAAAGAGTTGATCGTATAAGCCCACAATTTGATCTTGAATCACTTTTTCGGCAGCGAAATTATTGGTGCCGAGCTGGTCGGTGCCTTTAAACAACATATGCTCTAAATAATGGGCAATCCCTGTGGCATTGGCTGGATCTTGCTTGCCCCCAGCATTAACGACGACCTGGGCCTGAAAACGGGGCTCTAAGGGGTTGCGTGTCAAATAGACATTGAGGCCATTCTTGAGCTTGAAATGATCGTATTCCAGGCTGGGTTTGGCTTTGGCGGCTTGAAACCAGGCCAGTTGAAAGGAATCGCTGGTCTGGGCCATGGCTGATAAGGGCAGGGTGCTCAAGAGTAGGCTGCTGGCTAAAAAGAGAGTGGATATAGGTTTGACGATCTGACGCACGTTGGTTAGCTCCTGTGGATTCAAGTGGCTTGTATTGTATCAAGATTTGAAGTACAAGCAATCTGAAGAGTAGAGATCAGCCCGGTATTGGAGCAGGTACGGGTGTTTTAATGAACGTACTTAGCTTTGAGTTCGGCAATTTTTTGTTTGATTTCTGGGTCAGGATCTGCTTCTAACGGAGACAAGATCTGTTCATAGTTGAGTTCTGGATACTTGCCCAGCCACTCAAGTGCTCTTTGTCTTAACTCAGGATCTGGATCTTTGAGAAAGGGTAACCAAGCGTCTATAGGTTGAAGCAGTGGTTGGTCTACGGTTCGATAACCATTCTCTCTGTAGATTTCGGTGAGTTCTAAAGCCTGAAATCGCACCTGTAAATTGGGGTCGCTGCACAAATTTTTGATTTGGATTTTCGGAATGTCGAAATGATTTAAGTTGAGTAGGGCATAGAGACGCTGTTTCGGGTCTGAGGCGTTTAGACTTTTCAATAAAAGAGGCTGAGCCAGTTGCCGATTGCTATTTACCAGTGCGGTTAAGGCGTGGAAAGCAAGATTTAAACTGATGGAAGCTTGATCTTCAATATCATATTCTAAGTCGGTGGGAAGCACCACATATCGGGCGTGACTGACGCTTTTGAGACTATTGAACAAGGGTAAAATCGTGGGATACAGGTTAGGACTTTTTTTAATGGCGGCCAATTGCAAGGCCATCGCCTGGATATCTGGGTTGGATGATTGCAATAGGGGGAACAAGTCAGATGCCTGGAAATCGTTTGGCCGTTCTTTGGTGTAGGCGGCTGCAGCCAGAATGTGTTCAGCATCCTGGCTTTGAAACGCTGTTTGAATCAATATTTGGGGGATATCGGGCATTTCTAGTTTTACCCAGTGCTGCAAGAGACTTTTTTGAAAGTGGATTGAGCGCTGGGCGATTGCTCGTTTCATGGGGGGAGTGAGCGAAGACTCTTGACGAAGGTGTGTATCCAGAATAAGGGCCAGAGCGGGATCAGAAAGCTCTTGAGATGATTGTTTGGCCAGACGGTAGAGGGGCTCTAAATGTTCGGATTTTTTAAAGTAATTGAGAGCCAAATAAGCAAGCTGCGGATCCGGTTCTTTTAAGAGACTTAAAAATAGCGTTACATACTCAGGCTTGGCGCTTTGAGACAGGGTATAGAGGGCTAGTTCTTTTAATTGGGGGTGTTTTGCCGAGTCTACCCATTTGGCTGCCTGCTGTACAAGTGCTGGACTTGGTGCATGATTCAGGTTTTGTAATACGATCATTCGAGCGGGTATCGAAAATTTATTCACATTTTTCTCCAGAAACCTGAGTAAGTGTTCGGGATATTGTTTGCTGCTTTCTAGTATTCCTTTCAGAAGGCTTTCTTGTAGGGCGCTATTGGCTTCTAGTATCGCTTTTTCCCAGACTTTCCAGCTGTATTGACCTGATTCGAGACCCGCTAAGTATTTAACATAAAGCTGGTTTTGTTCTGGAAACCAGGGTTGCTTAAAGAGTTCAACAAAGGCTTCGCTGTTCTCCTGTGTACCCTGAATCAAGTCCAATATCTGTATCTGTTGTCTAACTTTGGAATTGGGATCCTCACGCAAACGGTTCCATAATTCAGGAGCCTGGTTTTGACTTTGTAGATCAGGCCCGAGAAAGCTTAGGGTTTGATAGCGAATATAAGAATCTTTGTCGCTCAATAAATCACGTACGATAGCTCGACTTTGTTCTGATTGAGTTTCTTTTTGTTTGTATTGAAATGCAGTTCTCAAATACCTTAAGATCGACATTTTGATGCTGCGTGAGCCATTCTTTGCATAAGTGGCAAGATCAGGAGAATAGTCGGTTTGCTTTGATTGCGTAATGTGACTTCTCAAAGCCTCGATAGCAGCAATTTGAACTTGCGGCTGCTCTGATTTAAGCGCGTCAATAAGTAGATCATTATAAGCAGACGGCTCAAGTTTATTGCCGTATTGCAAGAGTACGGCTTGCATTTGCCAGCTGGGGTCATCCAAGAGCAAGTCAACTCTTGATTCTTGAAGGGGAGTATGATCATGGGCTAACAAAATCTGTGCTGCATAAGCACGCACAATGGGATCCTGAGTAGTCAATTGGGTTTGAGCCAATTTAATTAGCTCATGATTTATTTCGGAGTTAGTATTCAAAACCTGTAAAGCGCTCATGCGAAGGATAGGGTTATCTGATTTCAGGAGTTCCTGATAATAGGGTAAAGCCTTTGAGAAAGCATGGCCTTGGAGACTAATAACATAATATCTGAGTGCTTCGGTAGGAATGGATACTGGCAAGGCCTCGATTTTAGCTTGTATCGTTTGGGGACTTAAGACTTCTTCATTGACCTGAGCGAGCATCAACTCAGCCAAAAAGGAAAAATTGTTGAATTTCCGCTCTTGAGATTCTTGCCTGGCGACGTGTAGGAGTTTTATTTTTTCAGCAGGACTTAAACTAGAGATTGAGCTTCCCAAATTGATGAGCCCCCAAATGCGCAAACCAGGGTATCCTTTTTGAGAGGCTTCGAGACTGAGCTGAATAAATTCCTGTAGGTCCTTGGGAGAACTCAATTCGGCTCTTGCTAATAGCATGCGATATGCCAATGCTTGAAAACTGTCTTGAAATTCAGTGTCAGTCCATGCTTCTATTCGGCTCAAAGCCACCCTTTTTTCAAAAACAATTCTGTGGTCAAGTTCTTTAAGAAACGAGGGGTCCCAGAGCGATGATATTTCATTTTCTTTATCTCTAGAGGGCTGCTCTTGTTTTCGTTTGGCAAAGAGATCAGGACTGTACTTGAAATACGCCGCCCACTCTATCAGCTGTTTATACTCAGGATCAGCGCCATCAAGACTGGAATCTTCAGCAAACCAAAGATATCTTGGTTTGATAATTGTTTCTTCAATTTGGGGTAGAAGTTTATTGCCTTTAATCCAGTTGATATAAGGCTCTTGCTCTGGGTTAGGTGCTAATTTGTTTAGCTGCAACAAAAGTTCTTTGGAATGCTCAAACGAGGCAGGCAGCTGATACATGCTTGTAAACAATAAATCTGATAAGATCGTTTTCTGTATTCGGCGTGTTTCTAAAGGATGTGCGCTGACCCAGTTTTTCAACGCTTCATGTTGATTCGTGCCTAGCCATCTAACGACTTGTTGAATGACTTTGCTTTCTTCGTCGATACGGCCACTTGATAAGCTAGAGGAATTGATTAATCTGTCGATCTGAATGTCCTCAATTTGGGACGGTTGGCTCTCTATAGCGCCTACACCGAGACTCCACTGAGCACAGATCCCAATTGTAAGCAGGTTCAGAGCCTGTCTGTAGTCCAAGCGTAGTAAGGTGGATTTGAAGTAAGAGGACATGGTTTTAGCATAACATTTTGGTGGATAAACACAATAAATGGATTCAAAGTAGTTAAAGCACTTAGCGATCACTTGGATTTACTCGCATCGTAGGGCTTGCAAACATTTAGAAGGAGTGAACTCATAGGCTTTTGCAACGGTATTTTGCAAAATTGCAATCGTCCAAAACCAGAGGGCATTCCTGATATACTGAAGCAAATTGATGCAAAGTAAGAGGTCCTGTTATGTCGAGTCTGGGCAAAAAACGTGCCGTTTTTATCCTACTGGGCCTGCTGGTCTATATTGCCGACCAGGCCAGTAAATATCCCTTTCGTAGCTCCTGGCAATTGGGTGAGAGTTATGTGCTGAACCCATTTTTGGAGCTGACTTATGTGCATAACACAGGCTCTTTGTTTGGCATGTTTCAGGGCAATGCCTTTGTGCTCGGTCTGATTTCGTTGGTCGTGACGATTGGCATCATTATTTACGCCTTGCGCTTAACAGCCAGCCGATCTTGGCTGCAGTTTATTACGCTGGGATTTTTGGTTGGTGGCGCTGCAGGCAATGGCTATGACCGTCTGGTGCATGGCTTTGTGGTTGATTTCTTTAGCCTGCGTTGGTATGGTAAGCCGATCTTTGCTGTCTTTAATGTGGCCGACATCGCCGTCGATGTCGCCATTGCCCTGTTTATCTTGATCGCCTTTATTGAGCCTGATCCCGAGACCCAGGCCAAAAAACTCAATCAGGACGCGCCTTACGACGAGGTTGGTTCTGACTCGCAAGCCTTTGATGAGAGTGCTGCAAAGCAGGCGCTGGCTGAGCAGGAAACAGCCAACCCCCAACACAAACCCGCAGACTAAGGTCTCACTTGAGGCTGGCCGGGACTCAGAAAGAGATTCAAAATGAAGCCCCAACCCTTACGTATCGCCTTTGGGCGTTTAATGCAAGAAAGCAATTCATTTTCGAGTGTATTGACCACCCGCGCTGACTTTGAACGCAGTCATCTGCTATCGGGTGAGACCTTGATGAGCGCTTGCCAGCCCAAAAACTGGGAAGTCGAAGGCTTTCTCAAAAACCTGGAACTGTCGGGCTTTGTCAAAGGTGTGCAGGCCCTGGCGCCTGAGACTGAATTGATCCCACTGTTAAGTGCCTGGAGTATTTCAGGCGGGCCAGTTTCACGCGCGTTTTTTGATAAGATCACTGCTGATTTTTGTGAGCGACTGCGTCAGGCTGGTCCTGTCGATGGTGTCTTTTTGGCTTTGCATGGCGCCATGGGCGTCGAAGGTGGCGGAGACCCAGAAACTGAATTGATCACAGCGATTCGTGAAGTCGTCGGCCAGGTGCCGATTGCGGTTAGCTTTGACTTGCATGCCAATTTGACTCGCTCCAAAGTCGAGCTAATCGATTTGATCTGCGCTTACCAGACCAATCCACATTATGATATGGCCAAAACGGGTTTTCGGGCCGGGCAACTATTGCTCAAAACCCTGCAAAACAAAATTCAACCGACCCGCGCCTGGCGTAGCTTGCCTTTGCTTTTGGCAGGGGGTAATACGGTTACGCTCTTGTCTCCGATGCGCCAGGTCTTCAAACGTATGCGTCAGATGCAGGCCGACCCCCGTGTTTTGAACGTCAATTTATTGATGTGCCACCCTTATCTCGATCATCCAGAGCTGGGCTGGGCTGTTGAAGTCAGTACCGATAACGCCCCTGAATTGGCAGAGCAACTGGCCGATGAATTGGCCGAGACGTGTTGGCAACTGCGACACCAGCAACCGCCTGAGTTTTTATCTGCGCCTGAAATGCTCAAGCAAGTGCGTCAGGCCAAATTCGCTCGCAAATGGGGCTCAGTCGCGGTCTGTGATGCTTCAGATGTGGTGGGGGCTGGTGGCACCGGTGAAAACACGCACTTACTCAAATTTTTATTAGACGAGGCCACGGATCTGGTCTCACTTTATCCTTTGCGGGACCCGGCCGCTGTCGCTGAGCTCTGGGAACTCAGCGAAGGAGACGTCTGTGAGATTGCTGTCGGAGGCAAATTACAGCCTGAAATTAATCCTGCGGTGGGGGTTAAAGGGCGGGTACGCTTGCAAAAACAAACCCAGAGCTTTGGCCGAGTCGTTGTGTTGGATTTAGATCATCTCCAACTGGTACTGACAGAAGGTTACGCCATGCCGATGAAGCCTGATTTTTATCTTGATCTGGGTTTATCTGTGCGTCAGGCAGATATTGTGATTACCAAAAACTTCTTTCATTTTCGGATCTATTATTTGGGGCATAGTCGTCGCAATCTCTATGTTAAAACCCAGGGGATTACAGACTTTGACCGTCTGTTGGATGTCGTTAGCCCATATCCAGCCTGGCCCAAAGACCAATTGACAGATTGGCGTGAAATAGATGCACAAAAGCGCCAGGTGGCTCTCAAAGCACCCCAGTCCAAACCCAAATTAGAGTCGAACCCAAAGCGTCAACAACAGCTCGGCCTGGTTGTGCTGGCTTTCGCTTTGTTGGCAGGGCATTTATTTTATCATCGAGGGTTGCTCCCACGTGGCTGGCGTCGAGCAGGGCGCTAATCTCTGGCTGCGGGTTGAAATTTATAAGATTTAAAGCCTAGTTTTATCCTATTTTTGGCTGACTTTGTTTATGCTCAGGTCAATGAAAGGTAGGACTGAATTATGAAACGAGTGAAACAAGCCGTAAGTGCCATTTTTAAAAAGCGTGAAGAGGCGCATGAGGCCTTGAAAATTTTGAGAAATATGGGTTACCAGAATTTAGCACTGCACGCCAAAGCCGTTTTTTCAGACAGTCTGCTACAACGCAAGCCCCGTATCGATAACCCCATTTTTTCGGGAGCAGAAGATGCTTTGAGCCCTCAGCAGCGTCTGCAAGACGCCACCAGCTTTGCCGGAATCTATCAAAGCCAGGGTGAATTGATCAAAACGCCTCAGCCCAAACAACCCCGTTCGCATGATTTTGCAGATTATCTGGCAGATAAAGGCCTACCCCACCGTAAGGTCGGCGATTATCGTCAGGCTTTGGAAAATAATCGCTTTGTGATCCTGGTGCAAACAGATGACTCCAGTCATCCGCAAGCTGCTGAGCAGGTCTTACAACAGTTTCATCCCGACCAGGTTGATGCCTTTTAGCCAATAGGTCTATATGCTTAAGTCCTAATATTCACGGCAGAAATGGCGATTGCTTTGCTGCGTTTTATTGTCATTGTCTGGTGATTTCTGTTTGTCAGACTAACAAAACGGGTATAAGCTTGAGTATGAGGTTTGAGATCGATGTATACCCTTAAAACAAAACGCTCTGAACTGGCTTTGAGCCAGGATACGCTCAATCGCAGCATTGCCCTGCGAAAACCCGCCTGGATTACTGAGTCTGTACACATGCAGACCCAGGCCTTGATCCCTTCTGCCGTCGATCATTCAGCAGATGCGGCGGTCTTACATCTGAACGATTTACAAGCCTTAATGGATCGTGCTGACGCCAAGACTTTAGCTAAAGATTATCCTGGGGCCCTGGCAATCTATACTCAGGTTTTAGATTGGATTGAGCAAAGTGAGCATTTAGACGCCCTTGAACATGCCCATATGTTGGGTCTCACTTACACCAATCAGGCCTGGCTCTTACAGCACATGGGAGACTTAGAGCAAGCCGAAAGCATTTACAGTCAAGCTCTTGAGGCCATGTCTTCCTTGACAGAGTATGAGCCCGCTAAAATGCGATCGACTTTAATGATGATCTATAGTCAGCGGGGCATGATCAGAAAAAGTCTGAACCGGCCAGGGGAAGCCTTAAGTGATTTGAAGCGATCTGTTGAATACCAGGCACTCTTGCTTAAGCCCGAAGACCCGCTGGATATGGTGCGAGATTGGCTCAGTTTGGCTCAATTACAAAATCAACTTGAACATCCTGACCGGGCTTTAAAGAGTTTGGACTGCGCCCTACAGATTTTGTTTAAGTTGAGCCCTTCAGAGCAAGAGCAGATCATTTTGCCTGTTTTAGGTGAGCGCGCTGAGGCCCAAAAACAAAGTGGACAGTTGCCTGCTGCCATGGCTACTTATTCTCAGCTTCTACTGCAGATCGATCTTCAGCAACAGCCTTTACAGTGGGCTCACTATGCCCTCTTAGAGACTGCTCTGCATTTTAAAATCAACAGAGAACAAGCGCTGGTCTCTGCTCAACAATTGCATTTAAAATTACAGCAATTAGAGTCTCAGGTTGCTGAGCGTCATGCTTTAACTTACCCCTTATTGGCTCTGGCTGGTCTCTGTGAAGAAGCCCAGGACTTTGATTTGGCACTGGATTATAATAATCTGGTGATCCGCGCCCTGGAACGCAGTCAACGCAAAGCAGACTTTCTGGAACAGACGGTTGAAGGTTACGAGGGCCGGGCCCGTTGCTTGCAACAGTTAGATCGGTCGGTTAAGGCGATTCAGGCTTATCGCAAGGCTGATAAATTGGCCGAGAGTTCAGAGGACTTGCGGGACAAGCGTCCTTTGATCTTAAGTCAATTGGGCCTCTGTTACCAGGAAAACCAGAAATATGACCTGGCTTTAAGCAGCTTTTCTCATGCGATCCAGCTGGCTGCTCAGAGTGAGCAGATTGAAACCGTTGATCAAGAACATCCGCTGATCCGCAATTTGACTTTGCGTGGTTTTTTAAACGCCCTCTATTTGGAGGATATTGCTGCAGCAATAACCGATTTTGAGCAAATTGAGCAAGCATTGCCCGGTTTCGCTGCATATGATTTGGCCTGTTTGACTCTGAAGCAAGGATTCACAGAGCAGGCTTTGAGCTATTTAAGACTACATCTGGCTTCGCCCTATGCTCTGAGTGCTGCCGAAATTCAGAGCGATCCCGATTTTGAACCCTTGCTTGCCAGTCAGCACTGGCAAGATCTGTTTAACTAAAAGAATAAGATCCAGGCTGCTGCCCCGCCTGCCAGCAACAAGATCACAATCAGAGCAACGATCAAGGCTGCCTTGCTACCAGAACCAGCTGAGCTATCGTCATTTAACATGCCCGAGACATAACCGGCCATATTTTTTAGGCGGGTAATTTTGTTCTGGATGGCGTCGGTATCTTTTTTGTGTAAAGAATATCTGAGGGCTTGCTGGTAAGCACGAATCGCTTTTGCAATTTCGTCGTCTTCCTCAAAATCTTGCGCCGCTTGTAAATGTCTATTAAACTTGGCTTTTCTCTCTTCAAGGGTTTCCATAGAGGCCTCCTGCGGCTGTTTGTTTGTTGTGATCATACTGTGATCACAAGTGAAATACAATCACTAGATTCAGATTGCTATTCGCCGTTGATCTGATCGTCTGGGAAATAAGTTTTGGTTTGGGCTATAATCGAGACAGGGATCATAAGATAGAGGCAATGAATATGTTTACACTGAAACAACGATTTTTATTCTTGCTGCTGGGCAGTTTTTGTTGTTTGGCTCCAGCAGCCCAGGCTCAGAGCTTAGGCGCTTTCGAGCAGCAATTATTGACTTTTCTAGATGATAGCGTCCTGGATTTGCCAGAGTATCAAAGCTTACAGCAAGCAGCTCGTCAACGATTGAACCCGCAAGATAAGCATCTGGCCAAAGATTTTATGGACTTTATGTCCAAACAAAAACGCTTTATTAAAATCACTTATATTTATTTTCGTCAGCGTCAAAAAGTACAACTCAAATTTGTCTTTGCGCCGACTTATTCTGAAAGTCAGATTCTGGTCGGGAGCAGTTCCCGTGAGATTCTGAGCAAAATCTCGCAAAATGATACCTTGCACGAAACCCAGAGTGATTCCCATCGTTGTGGTTCAGCAGCTTTGTTATCTGCTCATTATTTGCTCTATGGCAGCTTTGACAATGCCTTAAAGCAATTGCAAATTGAGAGTCCAGTATTGACCTATAAAACGATTCACTTGGCTCAGGAACGGCTTTATACTTATTCTAATACGGATCAACAAGACGGCCTGGTCTCTTCATTTCGCTATACTTATTATTCTGACGGACGTGTCGTTAATCCCATTTCTGAAGGTGAAGTTTCACGGGGGGCTCAGCTGCTGGGACTCAAATCGATTCCTTTAATTGGCCCCAGCCGGGATCGTCTGACCGACCGCCACGAAACGGTTATGAAACTCTGGAAAACACAGCCTGCTCCACTTCTGGTGGGCGTCTATCTGGATATTAATACAGGCCAGGTACGTCCACCCGATGAACGCAAATACAAGCAAAATCATTTTGTGCTGGTTTTCCCGCAAGCGGGTAAGTACTGGATGCTCAATAGCGGCGTCTTAGACAATGGCAATGGCTCAGCTTTGACCCCCTTAAATACGAGCCAGGTCAAGCAATTTGTGTTGAAAAGCCCAGGCTCAGTGCAAGCGCTCTTGCCTAATGATTAGGATGACTTAGCCCTAAGCATCTAAACTACTGAGATGCCGCCTGAAAAAACGATAGACCTCTTGCTTTAAAGCCCGATTTTGGAACTGACTCAGATCGGGGTCAGCTGCAATGATAGAGCGCGCCTCTGTGCGGGCCAGTTCCAACCACTGGGTGTCTTCGACCAAATTGGTTAAGAGCAAATCGGGTAGACCGCTCTGGCGGGTGCCCAAAAATTCACCGGGACCGCGCAAGCGCAAATCTTGCTCTGCAATCACAAAACCATCCTGGGTTTGGGTAAAGATCTGCAAGCGTTCTTTGGCAATTTCAGAGAGCTTGTCTGTGACCAGAAAGCAATAGGCCCGATCAGCGCCACGACCGACCCGGCCCCTGAGTTGATGTAATTGTGCCAGTCCAAAGCGCTCCGCATGCTCAATAATCATCACTGTCGCATTGGGCACATCGACGCCGACTTCGATCACCGTGGTGGCGACCAGCATTTGGTGCTCATTTTTGACAAAGGCCCGCATCACGGATTCCTTTTGTTGGCCCTTCATTTTGCCATGCAGTAACCCCACGTTATAGCCCGGGAAGACGTGTTCGCGGTAACGTTCGTACTCGATCGTAGCGGCTTTTAAATCCATTTTTTCTGATTCGTCGACCAAAGGGAAGACCACATAACATTGACGGCCGGCATCCATTTCCTGGCGCATAAACTCCCAGGTTTGTTCACGCTGGCTGCCACGCACCAGTTTGGTTTCAACGGGCTTGCGCCCGGGTGGCAATTCGTCAATTTGGGAGACATCCTGATCGCCATAGACCGTCAGTGCCAGGGTGCGGGGGATCGGGGTGGCGGTCATGCTCAGGATTTCAGGTGTCTGACCCTTCGCACGTAGGGTGGCCCGTTGTTTGACTCCAAAGCGATGCTGCTCATCGATCACGGCCAGACCCAACCGTGAAAAGTTGACGCCTTCTTGAATCAAAGCATGGGTGCCTATAATCAAATGGGCTTCCCCACTGGCCAGGCGAGCCAGGGTTTCCCGTTTCTGTTTGGCGCCTTGTGATCCAATCAGCAATTCGGTTTGCAGATTCAGTGGCAAGAGCCATTGGAAAATCTTCTGAAAATGTTGCTCGGCCAGGATCTCAGTTGGGGCCATCAGGGCTCCCTGAAAACCGGCTTCGATGGCTTCTAATAAAGCCAGCACGGCGACCACGGTTTTACCTGAGCCGACATCTCCCTGAACCAAACGACTCATCGGATTTTCTGAACGCAAGTCTTTTAAAATCTCCTGATAAACCCGTTGCTGGGCGCCGGTCAAAGTAAAGGGTAATTGCTGCAAAAAAGCCTGGGCCAGTTTGCCTGTGGTTTGAATCTTTAGCCCCCCTGACTGGCTATTGTGCTGTTCGCGGCGATAGAGTAGACCCAACTGAGTCAGTAATAATTCCTGAAAGACCAGGCGATTTCTGGCGTCACGTAAGCTTTCTTCGGAGAGTGGGAAATGAAAGGCTTGAATCGCTTCGGCAAAACCAATCAGGCCCAGACGTTGTTTGAGCGCTGCGGGTAAGGGATCTGAGATCCGGGGCGCGTAGGCCTGCAGGGCATTGTGGATTGCTCTACGCACCCATTTGATATTCAGGCCTTCGGTCAGGGGGTAGATCGGCACGATACGACCAAGATGCAAGCTATCTGATTGAGAATCAGCGTTTTCGGTATCCCCGAGCACCTCAAATTCTGGGCTATCGAGGGTCAGTCCCTGGCTGTACTTGTCCCATTTGACGGTACCCGAGAGAATAATTTGTGCATTGAGCGGGAAGCGCTGCTCAAATTGGCGTCGCAAATAATTGCCGCCCCGCTGAAAAAAGCTCAAATTGAGTCGGCCACTGCCATCGCGGATCACGACTTTGATAATCGCTAAATTGGCCTTGCCTGGTGGTGTATAGCTAGAGACCTTGTAAATACTGCCCCAGACGGTGGCCAGTTTGCCCGCTCGCAGCTCGGCGATCGGCGTGCACTGGGAATAATCGAGATGTTTGCGTGGATAATAGCTTAAGAGCTCACCGACAGTGCCTACGCCGACTTTGGCAAAGCTTTCGCCCAATTTGGGACCAACAGATTTTACAAATTGCACAGGAACGTCTCGCCAGTCAGCTTCTGAAGACTGAGAGACTTTCACTGCTGGGGGCTTGTTTCGGGCTACTTTGGTCTGGGCTGGCTGGCTTTGAGGCTCTGCTGGGGGCTGACTTTGCTTACCCAGACTCAGCAGGTGTTGGCGGGTTTCGCGAATCATTTCACGGCGCTCAGCGACGGCAGACAAAGGGTAGAGCGTAAACATATTTTTGAGCCGATTGACTTTGCTGGCCTGATTGGCATTGAGCTCAATATTGTCTAAGTGGCTTAAGATAAAGTCTGCAAAAAAATACTCCCGGCCTTTGATATTGCGATAGCCTTGTTTTTCTTCGACCTGAATCGAACGCTCAAATAAATGCAGCCAGGCACGCCATTGGCTGATCTCAGTTAAAGCCATGCTATGACCTGCTGACGGGCAGAGATAGACGGCAGCCAGGCTCGGGCTGCCTCGAACGATTTAGATTGAATGGCATCAGTTTCAAAAAACAAGGGCTTGAACTCTCACAGAAAAGGCTGTCTCTAGTTTAACGTGTTCAGGCTAAGCAGACAGCCCTTTCTGTCAAAAATCACTCGGCGAAGGATCAGATCTTGCAGACGATGAACTACATCCCGCTAAGCTGACGCTATAGCTGGAGTTTCGTGCTTCACAGGAAAAACCAACGTTTCTCCTCCACACAGGGCAGGTTCCCTACCCATCGCCCAATTCAGAATCACACGGGCAGCGTTCTCATCACGGCTCAGTTGTGCTCCACAAGGGCAGTTATGTTTCCGTTGTTGCAAAGGTTTCTTCGCTTGCTTGCCACAACCACTACAGGTTTGGCTTGGCTTGACCTTACGGGTCGGCACTTCTAGGTATCGTGTACCAGCTTCTTCCGCTTTGTACTTCAACATCCCATGAAATGCCCCTGGGGCTGTAGCAATGCTGTCCCCATTTGTACGGCTCGTTCCTACGCCTACAACTGGAGCCCTAAGCACCTCTCTGTTTAGCCCTTTTTTCCGCTTGCCACCACTAGCTGTCATACCTTTGATGTTAAGCTTTTCAACTGCAATCAAACTATTCGCTTTAACAATCTGAGCACTCGTCTGGTGTAAAAATTCATGTCGTTTTCGAGCAATCTTTGCATGTAAGGCTGCAATCTTCTTCTTTGTTTTTGACCAGTTGCGTGAGCCACGTTTCTTTCGAGAGCAGTCATGCTGTAATTGTTTTAGCTGATTGAGTTCTGAGCGCAAATGACGTTTGTTTTCAATTCTTGTATACTCATCATTGTCATGAGCAAGGGTAGCAAAGGTTTCCACGCCCCAATCCAAGCCTATTGCGCTCGTTACTAAATTCTGTTTGCGCTCAGGCTCACAGTCAAACACAACCGACGCATACCATTTGCCTTGCTTATGCATAATCTCCAAAGTTTTCGGTTTGCCGGGCGTCCGCGCCTTGCCTCGCATACGAATATGCCCAACGCCTGACAATTTTAAGTAGCGCTGCTTTTCTTCTGCAGATAAGCGCCATCCATCACCATGGGTGTTGTAGCCCCAGCCTGGGTAACGAGCAAATGATTTAAAACGGGGAAAGCCAGTTTTCTCAACACCAGATTTGCACCGTCTGTAAAAATGCTGAAAAGCTCTATCCATACGTTTGAGGGTATTTTGGGATGATTGAGCATTGAGTGCTTTAAACTCCGGTAATTCGGCTCTAAGTTCAGTTAATTCTTTTGCCTGTTGGTAGTAATTTAAGCTGACCCCCTGTTTGCGGTAAGCAGTGATTCGCTGTTCCAATGCAGCATTGTAAAGAAGCTGGTGCTTCTTAAGCATCCCCAATAATGCCTCTGTTTGCTCTGGCTTAGGATACAGTCTGTAATTCACACGTCTTTTATGCAAAGTCATACCATTAGTATACATTCTGAGCTGGAAAAGTCAACGCATGACGCCTTTTTAAGGCGTATTCCTCTACATCTCCCCCTAAGCTTGCGCTATAGGCGGAGTACTGAAAAATGAGAATGATAGAA
>JBBKWI010000149.1:0-20978 GCA_037968875.1 Candidatus Sericytochromatia bacterium
CAAAAACAGGGAGCTGAATTTCAAATTAGCACCAGCGGTAATAGGAATAACGGGCCCCAAATAGCAATGCATAGTGATGGAGATTTCATCGTCGTCTGGGAGCACGATTTAAATAGTGAACGGATTGCTTTTCAGCGCTACCACGCTGACGGTAGCCCCAACGGTGCTGAGCGTTTTATTGATAATAATGGTGAGGATACCGATTCGCCAGATGTGGCCATAGATGCCACTGGCAATTTTGTGATCGGATACAGCGCTTTAGTCCAACAACAGCCCAATATCCACATTCAGCAATATGATTTAAATGGCTTTGCTCAGGGACAAGCCGTTACCGTGACAGCAGAACCAGGGGCAAAAAACTTACAGCTAGCTATGAATAATACTGGGAACTTTGTGGCGACCTGGCTTGAAATCATTGATAACGGGAACCTCCGCAACGAATCTATAAAAGTACAGCGTTACCAGGCGAATGGCACCCTTGTTGGGGGAGTCGAAACGGTCATAGAATTTTTAAATCAGAACCAGGCGACCCCAGAGATACTCACCAATGGTGGCGTGGCAATTGACGATGCGGGCAAGTTCAGTGTGGTCTGGGATCAATTAAATATCGTCGACGGAAAGATGCGACAAAACGTGCATGTTCGGCAATACAGTAATATCGGGCAACCGGGCGCAATTGCCATGGTAAACACCACGACCCAGGGTCAACAATGGGGTGCGTCGGTAAGTATGTCGAATACGGGTGATTTTATTGTCACCTGGACTTCCGATCTTAACAATTCTGGAACTGATGTTTACGCTCAGTTTTTTAGCGCAGCAGGCCAAAAGCTTGGTCCCGAGCGTCTGGTTAATACCACGACAGCCAATAATCAGCAGCGCTCATCTGTGGCCCTGAATGACGCAGGTGCGATAGCGGCTGTGGTCTGGGAATCGGAAAACCAGGATGGGGACCAGGCCGGTGTTTTTGGCATCCGTTTCACGCCAGCCCCCTGAGATAAACGGCTGATGCTATTTCTAGGGAATCCTCTAAAATTAAGAACAGAGACTATTTCTGAGCTTGCACAAACTCAAGAATCTTCTCATTGACCCATTCCGGTTCATCTTGTTGTAGCCAATGACCCGCGTGCTTGGCATATTTGACGCGACCATTGGCACATTCAGCCAGACTGGCTTCGGCCAGATCCGCTTCGAGATAGGGATCGCGACTGCCCCACAGAATCAGAGTGGGCAGCTTGATAGCGGTACTGGGAAAGGGACGTGGTTTACTGCGCACCGCCGCACGGTACCAATTGATCATACCCTTAAAAGCGCCGGGTTGTGACCAGGCCTGGCGGTATTTGACCAAATCCTGCTGGGTGACAGCGCCACGCCTGGCATCGTCTTGCATGGTTTGGGCAAAATGTACATAATTGCCTCGGCTGAGTGCCCACTCAGGTAAAACTGGCAATTGAAATAAGAACATATACCAGCTTTTGAGCATTTGACTGCGATGGCTTTTGAGATAGCTGATAAAGGTACGCGGGTGGGGCATATTCAAAATAATCAGTCCCCGGACTCGCTCAGGGTGATGGTGAGCCAACCACCAGGCCACAGCACCGCCCCAATCATGACCGATCACAAAAGCTGACTCCAATTGCAAATGGTCTAAGAGGTCGAGCATGTCCTGCCCCAGGCGGTCCAGATTATAATCAGCAACAGCAGCAGGCTTGTCTGAGAGATTATAGCCACGTTGATCAGGCACAATCACACGGTAGCCCCATTCTTCGAAGGCCGGGATTTGCTTGCGCCAACCATAATGATAGTCGGGGAAACCATGCAAAAACAAGAGCGGGATTTTGCCTTTCTGGCTATCCACCAGATTGAGCTTAATTACGCCCAAGTCAATTATTTTAGCCGCTTTCATAGCCTGATTATACGCCCGGGCTAGACTTTAGACTAGCATTAACAACAAATAAGCCCCCAAACACAGGGTTCAGGGGCTTGAAAATGAAATCAATTTAAGATTTAAGGGTGGTAGAAACGCTCTTTCACAACCTTGCCATCTTTCCACTCTTGTACAGCAACCTGCGACATTTTGACCCGGCCGTGTTCTTTAAAGGTGATGTCCATCCAAGACTCGATCATAGCCACCTGATGCTTGTCATCAAAAGCGATGTGATTCACGCCGCCACCATGAAACTCACTGACACTATCTAAAAATTTCTGCTCATACTCGCGATTAAGCGATTTGCCTTTACGCGGCTCATGACCAACCTCCAGCATTTCAACATCGTCAGCATAATAGGCGTCAAAGGCCTCTAATAATTGGCCCGCAAATATTTTATCTTGCACATCTTTGGTATCTTCTTTGTAACCCATAGTCTAATCTCCTTTAAATAACTTACCTGCAAACAGTCTAATCACTGAACTATTTTAAGGTCAAACTTTAAGTCTAATTCTTAAGAATCCAGAAGGTACCCTGATTACAGCGATCTCAAAACAATGGTGTTACACTAGAGCAACACTTTGACAGCCTGGAGGCGTTTCGCGTTGGATATACTTAGCATCATGGGGTCTATTTCGGACATCCTATGGGGACCCTGGACCTTCTTTGTACTGATGGGTTCGGGTATCCTCTTCACCATCTGGAGCAAATTTGTACAATACCGGGCGGTAACCCACGGGGTGCAAGTCTTACGGGGCATCTACGACGATCCCGATGATCCAGGCGCAATTAATCACTTTCAAGCCTTATCGGCTGCTTTATCGGCCACCGTTGGCCTCGGCAATATTGGTGGCGTCGCGATGGCGATTTCACTGGGTGGTCCTGGCTCCCTGTTTTGGATGTGGATCATTGGCTTACTCGGCATGGCAATCAAAACCGTTGAAGTCACGCTGGCCTTAATGTACCGCAACACCGATGACCCGGATAACCCCAGTGGGGGTGCCATGTGGGTGATCGACAAAACCCTGGGCAAACACAACGACTGGCGCAAAGGACTGGCCAAAGTATTGGCTTATTTCTTCTGTTGCACCCTGCTGATCTCATCCATGACCGGCGGCAATATGTTCCAATCCTGGAACGTCGGTGAGATTATGAATGTCTATTTTGGTATTCCTCAAGTCGCCACAGGCATTATATTAGCTGTGATAGTCGGACTCGTCATTATCGGCGGCATCAAACGCATCGGCGATGTAGCCGGTAAAATTGTGCCATTAATGTGTGGCTTGTACGTGATCGCTGGCCTGTTTGTGTTAGCGATTAATGTCGAGCAGATTCCTTCTCTGCTGGTTTTGATTGTCAAGAGTGCCTTTACGCCAGTTGCAGCGGGCGGTGCTTTTGTCGGTGTCGGTGTCTATGCCGCTTTCGAAATTGGTCTCAAACGGGCTTTGTTTTCTAACGAAGCCGGCCAGGGCTCTGCCCCAATTGCTCACTCGGCCGCCAAAACCAACGAAGCTTCTCGCGAAGGCGTCGTCGCTGGCTTAGAGCCTTTGATCGACACCATTTTAATCTGTACCCTAACGGCACTGGTTATTTTGTCTACGGGCACCTGGAACCGCGACGCCATTGGCGAGCTCAACGGACCGGTTGCAATTGAACAAGGCAGCAGCGCTGATCAGCTCAGTTTCAATGCTCCGACTGATGTCAGTGCTCTACCTGAACTGGCTTCCTGGGAGAAATGGCAGCCTGGCTCCCAGGTCTTTGTGGTGGTCAATGTGCCATCTGATCAACCGGGTCAGCTTTATAAACGCGATCGCGTTTATGGGACCCTCGTTGCTGGTGAAACCAACGGCAAAGATAAAATTAAGTGGGATGCGCCCCCGGCCGGTGCTTCGCTAATTATCGACGATGATGGCAGCCTGAATAAAAGCGTTTATCGCAACTTTGTTGGGGCCAGCTTAACCGGGCACGCCTTTGATCGCGCCTTACCGGGTCTGGGCAAATGGTTGATTAGCATCTCAGCAATTTTGTTTGCCGTTTCCACTATGATTTCCTGGGGCTATTACGGCGAGCAAGGCATTGTCTATATGTTTGGCAATCGCGGTGTCTTACCGTATAAACTGATTTTCTTATTGGGCACGGTCATCGCTCCGGCTTTAATCACCACCGATCGAGAGTTAGGTATTTTGGCTGACTTTGGTACCGGCTTTATGCTCTGGGCCAATATGCCGATCTTGCTGATCATGGGCTACCTGGCAATCAATGATCTGTCTGGCTACTTTAAAAAGCTCGACGCTGGTGAATTCAAAACTCATGATCCCGTCAACCCCTGGAAAGACTAAAGCATGGCAGCGATTCCCTACCGGATTGAAACCCCGCGCCTGGTGATTCGCTGCCTGCATCCAGCAGACGCTGAAATGATGCAAACGGCGATCAGTGAAAGCCTGATGCATTTGCGTCCCTGGATGCCCTGGGCTCTGGCTGAACCGATCAGCATGGAGGCTCGGGTCAGCTTATTGCGCCAGTTTCGTTCACAGTTTGACAGTGATCAAGACTATACTTTTGGTATTTTTGATCCGCAAGAGAGCCGTTTGTTAGGCGGCACTGGCTTACACAAACGCCGAGGCCCCCATGCTCTGGAGACAGGCTACTGGATTCATGTCGCTGAAACCGGCAAAGGTCTGGCTGGTGAAGTCACACGAGCGCTGACACAGGTAGCCTTTGGCTTTCATGGCGTCCGTTGGGTCGAGATCCGCTGCGACCCAGCCAATCTGGCATCCCAGGCGATTCCACGCAAACTGGGTTTCACCCATGAAGCCACCCTGAAACAACGAGAGACTACCGCTCTGGGCGATTTACGAGACACGATGGTCTGGACCCTGTTCCAAGATCAAGTTCAGGCTGCCCCTGAACTCAAGCTGCGTTTTTTTGATGCCACCGGAGCTGAAATTAGCCCTCAGGTTTAAAAACAAACAGAAAAAAACCCCCGCGAGGGGGTACACAATGATATTTCAAATCCCATCGATTGACTTGCGATCGGTTTTTATTATACATAATAATACATCGATTGACTAGTTCTATTATCCTATTTAAGCGAATTTTCTTGGTATCATGAAGGCAATCTGTTTTACCCGGAGCATCCCGTGCCGACTGCGCCCCTCTCGATTGACTACGAAGCTTTTGCCCATGATTTAGATGCGCTCTACCAACGTCTCAAAGCCGATATCAGCCCGGCTGACTTTAAGCACCTCAAAAAACTAGAGCGTTGGGGGCGACTGTCTTCACTACTGGGCTACGCCACAGCCTGGATTGTTCCCAATCCGATCTCAGCTTATTTGATCTCTCAAGGTAATTTGACCCGTTGGGCAATCTTGACTCACCATGTGCTGCATCGCGGCTTTGATCGCGTACCTGGGATCCCCAAACGCTATACCAGCAAAGGATTTGCTAAGGGCGCCCGTCGTTGGATAGATTTTCCGGATTGGTTGGTCCCAGCTGGCTGGGCTTTTGAACACAATGTATTGCACCATTACCATACGGGTGAAACCCTCGATCCAGACGTTCTAGAAGACCGTGTTCATCTGATGCGCAGCCTCAAATTCCCTCTCTGGATGAAATACGCTGTTGGCTTCTTTTTTATGTGTACCTGGAAATTCTCTTATTATGCCCCCAATACACTCTGGATGTTACAACAGCGGCGCTCACGCCCAGGCAAGGCAGCTCTACGAGAAAGTATTGCTGGCGAGACTCCAGCGGTCTTTCATGGTGCCAAACTGTGGTGGCCTTTTCATCGAGCGGGCCTGGCCTTCTGGAGCCAATGCATCTTGCCCTATGGCCTGCTGCGCTTTGTGGTTTTGCCACTGCTGTTCTGGCCTTTGGGACAATGGGCCATGCTATCAGTTTTGATCAATAGTATCCTCGCTGAGGTGATTACCAATATTCACAGTTTCTTGATTATCGTGCCCAATCATTCAGGAGATGATCTTTATCGTTTTGAAGACACTATCTCCGATCGGGCTGAATTCTATGTGCGCCAGACAGTCGGTTCCGTCAATTACACCGGCGGTACGGATCTCAAAGACTATTTGCAAGGTTGGCTCAATTACCAGATCGAGCACCATCTCTGGCCCGATCTGCCGATCCTCAAATACCAGCAAGCTCAGCCAGAAGTCCAGGCTATTTGCGAAAAACATGGGGTGCCTTATGTGATTGAACCCTTATACAAGCGTGTGATCAAAATGATGCGTCTACTCACCGGCCAAACTCGAATGCGTCACTTGCAAACCCTCAAAAAAGAACAGCGCCGGGCTCACAAAAATAACAATCAAACAGAACTCAATCTTGACGCTGCAGTTTTCGCGTCAAGTCCTGCCCCAGCACCGATTGCAGAGTGAAGTGCAGGTGGGGGTTGCGTTGACGTAAAGCCGCCAGGTCGGTTTGCTCCCAGCGCAAATAACGTGCCGGACTCAGCCATTTGACACTGGCTGTGGTCAGGCCTGAAGACAAAAAGCTAATCTCGCCAATGAAAGCACCGTCTTTGAGCTCACAAATCGTCTGTCCTTGCTTGCTGACCTCTGCCACGCCACTATAAATCAAATAAATGTGCTCAGCAGTTTGGCCCGCTTCAACCAATACTTCGTTGGCCTCGGATTCTTGCCACTGAGCCAGGCGCATCAATTTTAAAAACTCGGTCGGCGAAAACAGCGAAAAGACAGTTTCGTAGAGCTCTTGATGCTCTGCAGACAGGGTGATCTCTCGACGTTCATAAATAATCCGTCCCAATTGGAACAAATTGACAGATACAAAGGCCAGGTTCCAGTTGATTACCAGCCAGAGCGGCTCACTGGGTACCAGATAATAATAGGTCATGCCAAAAGCAGAAGCCACAATTGAAAGCAGACGTAGCCAGAAAATATCTCGAACCAAAAATGAGACCGCGATCAATAGAAAAGCCAGGTGTCCCATCAAGTCCATTAATTCAGCTGCTCTCGGGCCTGGGTATAAGCCTGAATCAAGGCTTCTGCGGCAGTTTCGATTTCAGTTTCAGTTGTAAATTTACCCAGACTCAAACGCAAAGCACCTCGTAAGGCTTCAGGGGCCAGACCAATCGCTGTTAAGACATGAGAAGAGGCCTCTAGACCTGAGGTGCAGGCTGAGCCCGTTGAGAGAGCGATTTGGCATTGAATAAAGCTCACCAGCAGATCATTGGGCACCGACAAGAGCGAGAGATGTAAATTACCTGCCAAACGCTGCTCCAGATCCCCATTGACCTGCAAATCAGGAATCTGTGCTTGTAAAAGAGCTTGCAAGCGATCACGTAACATGGCTGTATGGGTTTCGTCGGCCTGCATTTCGGCAGCTCGCAAAGCACAGGCCTCGCCCAAACCAACGATGCCGGGAACATTCAGGGTGCCTGAGCGCAAACCATGCTGATGACCACCCCCATAGATTTGTGCTTTTAAACGCGTGCCTCGTCGCACAATTAATGCCCCGCAACCTTTGGGACCATACATTTTATGACCGGTCAACGCCAATAAAGTGATCCCCCAGTTTTCAAATTCAAGCGGGATTTTGCCCACCGCTTGAGAGCCATCGCAGAAAAAGGCGCAGTCATGGTCCCGGGCTAGCTTGGCAATCGTCTGAACCGGGTAAATCGTCCCAATTTCATTATTGGCAGCCATGATTGCAAGTAAATCCAGACCCTGCTTAAGTTCTTGCTCTAAATGCACCAAATCGAGCTGCCCCTGGGCATTAACATCCAGTAGCACGAGCTCAACCAGGCCTTCGCGCTCTAACAATTTAGCGGTATCCAGCACGGCCTTGTGCTCCAGAGCTAAAGTCGCCAGGCGAAAGGGCCGTTGGCCGTCCAGTGTGGGTTGGTGCTGACGCACATAGCCTTGTAAAGCCAAATTGATGCTTTCGGTAGCCCCGGAAGTCCAGATCAGGGGATGTGACACACCTGGACGCAAATTACCATCGACCAGATCAGCCACCTGCTGAGCCGCTTGCTTGATAGCCTGAGCAGCCTCATGCCCATAGGCGTGGGCAGCGGAGCTAGCATTGCCAAAAGCACCCTGAAAATAGGGCAACATGACCTCTAAGACCCGGGGATCCATAGGCGTTGAGGCCTGGTAATCCAAATAAATCGGACGCTCGTTAGCAGACGCTTGAGGAGATAGAAACGCAGACATAGTTATGATTCCCTTGGTATGACCTGACTCGTCTTTAAATGATAGCAAAATCAGCGCCTGAAGAGTAATTATTTGGAGGAGCAAATCAGGCCTAAAAGAATCTGCCGCTCTGGCTTAAAAAAAGCGGCGCTGCAAGACTTCTAGAATCGCCGCTTGTACCATATCCGCAGATCCTGCCGCCGGAACACGCACCCAACGCTGGGGCTCTTGCTCTGCCATCGCCTGATAACCGGCATAGACACGCTCATGAAAACTGCTTTGCTCCAACTCAAGCCGATCGAGCGCGGCCCGTTTTTGAATACGGGCCTGTCCTTCAGCCGGCTTGAGATCCAGCCAAAAGGTTAAGTCAGGTAGCAGGCCAGCTGTAGCATTGTCATTTAGCTGACGCAACTGAGCCAGCTCCAACTCTCGGCCATAGCCCTGATAAGCCAGAGTCGAGTCCGTATAACGATCGCAAATCACAATCTGACCTGATTCCAGCGCCGGGCGAATCACCGTATCGACATGTTGTGCCCGATCCGCCAGATACAAAAACAGCTCGGCCCGCGATGATAATTGCTCGCCAGTTTGGGGTGTGAGTATCAATTCACGAATACGCTGCCCATAAGGCGTGCCCCCCGGCTGTCGGGTCAAGACAACCTGCTGGCCTTTTGCTGCTAGCCAGGCGGCCAGGCGCTCAATCTGAGTCGATTTACCAGCGCCTTCGCCACCTTCAAAGCTAATAAATAGTCCCTGTTTCATAGACGTTTTAAACAAATCCCCTAAAAATCAGGATAAGACATTTTGTCGAGATAATGGGGATCATCCATTTCCCGGAACAATTGCTCTTCAGCTTCAGAGGGCTCATCCAATTGCATCAGTTTGCGCAAGGTGTTTTGAATCTGATAGATCGTATTGGAACGCACCATAAAGACCGGGATTTGGCGAGCCTGAGCCGCATCCACAATTTTGCGGTGTTTTTTGTAGGATTGCAGCAGCATCAGCGCATCTGCTTCGTCCATATTTTTGGTGACCTTGGCCGGAATACGCATGGTTTTAATCACCCGTTCCAACTGGCTGCGGCTGACCGCATACGGGTAAATATGCATCATGCTTTCGCGCTCGCCGGTCACATTGACCATATGGCGATCCATATCCGCAGGCTGCTCTTGCTTTTTCTTGATTTTTCCATCGGCATCGATATAGCGAATCTCAGGCCGCGGCATTTGACCACGCAAATATTGATCGACGACTTCAGAGACATCCAGATGAATCGCCAATTGATAGCGGTCCTGAATCTCAATCGCGATATCAAAGGTCGGCGGTGACTTGCGCTCAAGCACCGACTTTTGGGTGCCCCGGCGCTTGGCTTCTTCGTCCCCGAGGGTTACCGACTCAATCCCACCGACCAAATCGTTCAAAGAGGGATTCAGAATCAGATTCTCAATGCTATTACCATGAGCAGTGCCTATTAATTGTACGCCGCGCTCAGCAATCGTACGGGCCGCATCAGCCTCTGCTTTGGTCGAGATCTCATCGATGATGATCACTTCAGGCATATGGTTTTCAACCGCTTCGATCATCACATCGTGCTGCTCAGCGGGTGTACGCACCTGCATACGACGGGCCCGCCCAATCGCCGGGTGGGGAATATCACCATCGCCAGCAATCTCATTGGAGGTATCAATCACGACCACACGCTTATGCAGATCATCAGCCAGAATGCGCGCAATCTCTCTCAATTTGGTGGTTTTACCCACACCCGGACGGCCCAGAGCCAGGATGCTCCGGCCCGACTCGACTAAATCACGGATAATATCAATCGTGCCTTCGACAGCCCGGCCGACTCGGCAGGTCAAGCCAATAATATGGCCTTTGCGATTGCGAATACACGAAATACGATGCAAAGTCCGCTCAATCCCGGCCCGGTTATCACCCCCAAAGTCGCCAATTTGATTGACGACATGATCAATATCCGCCTGGGTAATTAAGCGATCACTTAGATAGTGAATATTGCCAGCATAACGGGCTTCAGGTTCGCGACCGAGGTCTAAGACCACCTCAATCAGCTCATGCATACGATCATCCTGGCGGAGTCGATCAGCAATATCTACTGGTAAATTAACCAGTAATCCCTCTAAATTATCGGTAATATGTTGTTCGTTGACTTCCATAAATAATGGCGGCACTAGCTTGCGAGTGCCTCTCCTTTCGAGATCGATTGCACCAGCTGTTGCGCCTGCTGCACAGCCAGTTGATAATCTTGTGAGTCTAACACTTGAGATGGGCTAAGCCCCACATACTTACGAGCAAAAGAGCCCATCCCAACCCCATGGATCGGAATATGAGACTCCTGAGCGAGTTGTCCGGTCAGGTCATTGACCCCACCCGACACCTGTATAAAAGCGGGTATTTTGGCTGCAAATAGCTCACGCGCTAGTTCTAGCGAAGCCAGACTGGAACGCTTGCCTTTGCGGCCTGAAATCGGCTGGCCATCCGCTTGAATAATAATATTCGGGCCGCAGCGCTCGCTGATCCAACGAGCCAGCTCGATCAGTTGGGCTGTACTCTGTCCATGGGCTCCCAGGCTGAAAGCCAGCAAGTCAATCTGCCCCTGCCAGGGCTTAAGCAAGTCCAAAATCGCTTCAAGTTCCTGGGCCTGACCATTGCCTGTGTGCACTTCAAGGGCACGGGCACCGGCTGCAAAGCAGCTACTCAAGACTTGCTGCATATCGGCTAAGGGTTCACGGGGGATCAGAGTCAGAGCATCTTCAGGGCAAGCCACGACACAGTGATCGCAACCCAGACAATTTTCAAGTCGAATTTCCTGACCCACAAAGACTTCATGGGGACAGGCATTGGCACACAGACCCTTGCTATCGCAACGGGCCATGTCTTTTTCGACACGTAAAAAGTGTACATCTTGATTAATGCCGACTGAAAACATGACCAGCGGTTGTGGGCCGGGCACCTGGGCCAGGGCAATACCGGCACGGGCGGCTTCGATCAACTCGGGGCGGGCACCTACATCAATCACATGGGCACCGGCTGCCGCATAAATCTGGCTCAAACTACGGATAAAGTCTGTATTGCGATAAGAAGCACCACAGATCAGTTTAAAAAACTGCCGCTTGCGCAGGGTTTCTTGAATAGCCGCCTGCATTATGCAAGTATCCGAGGCAAGACAATCCCCTTTTGTGCCTGGTACTTGCCAGCACGGCTGGCGTAAGTCGTTTCACAGGGCTGGTCCCCTTCAAAGAACAAGACCTGGCACAGGCCTTCATTGGCATAAATCCGGCAAGGCAATGGCGTTGTGTTTGAAATTTCGAGGGTCACATAGCCTTCCCAACCCGGTTCAAAAGGCGTCACATTGACGATAATGCCACAGCGGGCATAGGTACTTTTTCCCAGACAAATCGCAATCACATTCTCGGGAATTCGGAAATATTCAACCGAAGAAGCCAAAGCAAATGAATTGGGTGGCACGGTGCAAACATCGCCTTCAAAGTCCAGAAATGAGTTGGAATCAAAGGATTTGGGATCAACGACCGTATTATTGACATTGGTGAAAATTTTGAATTGATTACTGACCCGTAAGTCGTAGCCATAAGACGACAGGCCATAAGAAATTTTACCTTTAGAAACCAGCTTTTCTTCGAAGGGCTCAATCATGCCCTTTTCTTGTGCCATTTCTCGGATCCAACGATCAGCTTTAATTCCCATGTCTACCTCATTTAAAAAATTCGAATGGCTCCCAGAGGAGGCAATAATGCCGCCGAAGCCGTGGTTCCAATCAGTTTCGCAATTGATTCCATTTGCCCAGTCTCTGGGCTACTCTCCAGAATAACAATATTTCGCCCGTTTTGGGCAGTGATATAGACCTGCTTATCGTCCGCCTGAATCGCAATCCCATCGGGAGCACCGGCATAGAGGTCCGTGCGCCCCTGATTTAACTCCAGGGTTTGTAATACTTTTTTCTCGGCCAGATCAATCACCTGCACCACCGACGCTCCTTTGCCCGTCAGATAGAGCTTGGTCGCCGCATGATTAATCGCTAAATGTTGCGCTAAAATCGGCCGCTGATCTTCAAGCGCAAGGTCAATCGTTGCTTGCTGGCTTAAGTCTTCGCGAGAAACCAGATAAAGCTTATCCAGAGACTGATCTGCCAAATACAGCATCTGATCATGCATCACCAGATCAGAAATCAGACTGTTTTCTGGCAAAGCCAGGGTTTTGCCTGTCTGCAATTGATCATTTTCTCGGGTCAAAGACTCCAGCAAATCCCCAGCGATAAATAGCTCCTGCCCATCGGCGCTGATGGCCATAGCCCGCGGAATGCCCATTTTGGAATCCAGACGTAAGGTCTGATGTAAACGGGGGCGACCTAAGCCTTGCATACGATAGACGCTCACCACCCGTGGCTCAGAGGCGATATAGACTTCCTGAAACACCGGGTTATAGGCCATGGCCTGCGGTCGGCCAGGGGTGCCGATTTTGCCAAAAGTATAATAATTGCCTGGCGAAGCGCGCTGAAAGACCGAAAATGAGGACTCTTGTTGATGGGCAATAAAAACCAGGCCACCGGGCCCCATCTCCAGGGCATAAGGAACCGCGCCCGTGGGAATGCTGTAGCGTACGCGATTGGTACGCAAATCAAAAACCAGAAAGGCGTTTTGGGTGGGCGAAAGAATAATTGCTTGAGAGGCCGCCAGGCTTTGCTCGCCAGCCAAACGTGCTCCGCAGGCACTCAGCGTCAGGCTGAATATCAAGAGCAGTCCTGTTAGCATGCGGTTCATGATCTTATCATAGCAAAGAGAGAGGCTATAAATCAGCTTGATTGGTGAAAAAGAATGAATCTAATATTACCAGACAGGAATCCCCTGCTCCTGTGCCATTTTCAAAATAGTTAAATCATCAGGCTCATATAAGAAGACTTGCCAGGTTAAGTCAAATCCAGGCATGATCAGAGTTCTGAATTTTGGAATTAAAAACTGAAAATCGCGCCTTTCTCTTCTCAGTCCTTGGCGGACGATTTTCTGCAATTTTGCTTTGTCCCTGATTCTCTTCATCCCTATTTTATTTTTACCCTCAAAAGCCAGAAAAACCCGATTCTTACTGAGTAAATGCTCATAAAAAGCGATCATTTTATTTTCAAACTCAAGATATTGTTCAAGCTGCTCTGGGTTATTGATTCCACCAAAGAACATAAAAGTATTTAGGCATTCTTCATGGCTCAGACTATGATCGTAGAAGCTAATTCTTTTGACCAGGATCTGTTCAAAATTGAAGCTGTTTTCGAAGTCGAAATTGTGATCAAAAACATAGCGATTCAAGTCATTCAAACACTGTTCGATCCAGAGAGATTCAGGTAATGCAGCTTGAGATTCTAATTCTGCACTTTGTGTCATTGAAGTTGCTCCTTACTCTATTTAACAGAGATATCCGTTGATTATATTATATTGATGCAGATTAGCGAGCCAGATCGATGCCAGCGGATTTTTGCGATACACATAACAAAAATGACAGTTATTAGGATATGATTATGCTTGCAGAAGTTTGAACACTACTAATGCAATCAGCGATTAAAGGCATCTATTGTGAGTCATGACAAGTTCTTAAATGATGAATTAACTTATGCTGTGGACGGTCATATTAGTAGAGTTCGCCAATTAATCAAAGCTGGCACAAAGGTTACTGGATACCCTCTGATAATGGCCATACAATGTAACGAAGCTGAAATCGTAAAAGAACTAATCTCAGCGGGAAGTAATGTCAATATTCTTTATAAGGGCACAACATCACTCATAAGAGCGATTACCGCATCTTTTCCAGAAATAGCAGCGCTCCTGATTCATTCAGGTGCAGATATAAAACAAACTGACGAAATCGGAAGAACACCACTTTCATTAGCAAAAGAATTCAACCTTCACGCCATCGAAGAAAAAATTAAATTATTGATAACTTAATTTATTTCTAGACTGTTTAGCAGACTAAGCGGGCGACGGTTGGCGACGGCGAGCTTCCAGATAGACCATCAGCACCGAGATATCAGCAGGCGTGACCCCACCGACACGGGCGGCTTGCCCCAGTGAAGCGGGCTTGAGTGCAGAGAGCTTATCCTGAGCTTCACGTGCTAAAGAAGTAATCGAATAATAATCGAGATCCGCAGGCAGCGAACGCTTTTCCATGCGGACGCTACGATCCAATTGAACCTGCTGACGCTTGATATAGCCTTCGTATTTGATTTGGATCTGCACTTGTTCAGCACAATCCTCGTCCAGAAGCTGCTCTGGCGGATAAAACGTCGCGACCATCTCATAAGTGACTTCTGAACGGCGCAAAAGCTCTTGCAAGGTCAGGCTGCCCAAGTTGATCGTTTCCCCTGTTAAAGGCGTAATCTGCTCACTCAGATCGGCGCCTTTGGCACGGGTTTTTTTGAGTCGGGCGAGTTCGACTTCAATAATCGCCTGCTTGGCTTTTAAGCGCTGGTAACGATCTTCGCTGACCAGCCCCAGCCCGTAGCCAATTTCAGTTAGGCGCAAGTCGGCATTGTCGTGGCGCAACATCAGGCGATACTCAGAGCGGGAAGTTAGCATACGATAGGGATCATTGATTTCTTTGGTGACCAGATCATCAACCAGGGTACCAATATATGACTCTGAGCGTGAAAAGACATACGGCTCCTGATCTCTGGACTGACGGGCAGCATTCAGGCCAGCGACCAGTCCCTGAGCAGCGGCTTCTTCGTAACCACTGGTGCCATTGATTTGACCCGCAGTAAACAAGCCTGGTAGATTTTTGAGTTCTAGCCAGGGGTGTAATTGCGTCGCCGGAATCGCATCGTACTCGACAGCATAAGCCGGACGAATGATCTCAACATTTTCGAGACCTTTCATGGTGCGCAACATCTGCAATTGTATCGGCTCAGGCAAGCAAGTCGACATACCTTGCACGTAAATCTCATTGCTGTCAGCACCTTCGGGCTCCAGGAACACCTGATGCTGATCGCGATCGGCAAAGCGTACAACCTTGTCTTCAATCGAAGGACAATAACGGGGGCCCACGCCATCGATCATGCCCTGATACATTGGCGACAAATGGATATTGTCCGTAATCACTTTGTGAGTTTCTAGATTGGTAGCAGTGATCCAACAATTATATTGGGGTCTGATTTCTTCAGGGGGCTCAAACGAAAAATAGCGCAAGGGTTCTTCGCCGGGCTGTTCTTCCAAAATATCGAAATTAATCGAGCGACGATCCACTCGAGGAGAGGTGCCTGTTTTCAAGCGATGGGTACGCACACCCAGATCCCGCAAATTCATACTCAGGTTTTCGGCCGAAAACTCACCGGAACGGCCTGCTGCAAAAGCAGTCTGACCCACAAATATTTTACCCTGTAAAAAGGTACCTGTCGTTAAGACCAGTGCTTTGGAGCGGTATTCCATTCCAAAATTGGTGCGCACACCCACAACCCGGCCATCTTCGATCAAGACAGCATCTACCATCGCTTGTTTGATCTTTAAGTTGGGGGCGTTTTCTAACACCTGACGCATCAGGCGGCTATAGACTTTTTTATCGCTTTGGGCACGCAGTGCTTGTACAGCCGGGCCTTTGGAGCGATTGAGAGTACGGATTTGTAAAAAGCTGCGGTCGGTAATTTTAGCCATTTCGCCGCCGAGGGCGTCAATTTCGCGCACCAGGGTTCCTTTGGCGAGCCCGCCAATAGCCGGATTACAAGGCATCCAGGCCATGGTATCCAGATTAATCGTGAGCAGTAGAGTGCGACAGCCCATGCGAGCTGAAGCCAGGGCGGCTTCGCAGCCAGCATGACCGGCTCCAATTACCATCACATCAAAGTGATTTTCGTTTTCATATGGGTTCATGCGTAAAATTTCCTTTTAACAGGCCTCAGGCCGAGGGGTTTGAAAGCGCAGATAAATCTGCAAAAACAGACAAAAGCACCGGTATTTATCATACCTCAGCCCTCACTTGCTTGACTATGCTTTGCAAGCGCTGATCGCCTCAGTGGGATCCGTTAACCGTCTGCGTGCAAGGCATCATTGGTAACCATATGGGTTTTGCGACCAATCAGATCCACGGCCCAGAGTTCACGGGGTTCTTTGGATTTATAATTTTGCATATAAGAGCTAGTGAATAAGAGATATTGGTCATCGCTGGTCCAACGGGGCTGCCCGACCTGCTCAGCCTTCATAAAGGTTAGTTGTTGCGGGTCACTGCCATTAATATTCATGCTCCAGAGCTCAGGCTGGCCACTGACCGTCGAGACATAAGCAATTTTACTGCCATCATGAGAAACAGCGGGTGCATAATTGTCTCCATCGGTGGTTAATTGACGACGGGTGCCGCCCTGTTCGTCCAGAATATATATCTGACGGAAACGAGAGCCAAAGCGCCAGTTGGTATTAAAGTCAACAGCATAAGCACTGGTTACGACCTGGGTACCATCAGCCGTAAAAACTGGACCCGCATTATACGCTTCAAATGTGCCGCCTCGCGTAATCAAATTGCCACTCAGGCTGCGTTGGGTGCCCAGGCGCTGATTATACACAAAGATCCGATCTTGCAACATAAACATAAAGCGGTCACCGACCCAGTCGAGATGGTAAATCCGCCCAACATCCTGAACATAGGTCAATTTGCGAGGCATAGCGCCATCTTTACGCATCGTCCATACCCCATCATCGTTTAAAGTCACCCGCGAAGAGGTTTCATAAGCGATATAGGCAATCTTCTCTTTGTCCTGAGACCAGACCGGATACGAACGATAGAGATTCCGAGGTTGGTTTATCGTCAGATTTTTTTGTTGCTGCCCATAAATATCTGTGGTCCAAATATCATAATTGCGCTCAAACACAATTTGCGGGGTGTCCACTACTTGATCTTTATCCATATAGATCTCGACGTACTTGGAGCCAAAAGGTTGAATCTCAACGGGGCGCTTGGCTTCCCGGTGACTGGGGTGCGTCACATCAATTTCTAGCCACTTGGTAGGCAAGCCCCGAATCTGAAAATAGCCATCGGCATCAGTGATCACGTTCATTGAGTAATTGGGAATCGAAACTTTGGCATTAGCTAAAGGGCCATTAAAGTAGCGCGAAAAGACCCGGCCACGCACATCCGAAAATTCACCCGTGGGTTTAAACGGGGTACAGGCTGTCATCAAAAGCAGCAGGCTGGTTAAAGCAAACAAGCGTTTCAACATGGGGTTCCTCTTCAACGTTTCCTTTTCAACAAGGCGTGATTAATACCTATTATCGCACAACCCACCAAAATTCTGGAGCGGGGCCTCCAAGAACTTTAAGGATAGAGAGTTTAGCCTAGCAAAACCCTGACTTCAACCCAGAGCTCAGGTGCAGGTCAAGCCGTTTATAAGATCAATTAAAATGAACGACAACTACACGTCTCTTTATCATTCAAAGCAAAATTTGAGCCAGATCTACCTCGGCAGCACTGGCTGCTATAATACCCCCATGCCCAGCTTATCTTTTAGCATCGAAACCCGCAATTTACAGCGCAGCTTTGGCGCTTTTGAAGCCGTCAAAGATCTCAATTTACATGTGCCTAAAGGCTCCTTTTTTGGCTTTTTAGGCCCCAATGGCGCAGGCAAGTCGACGACCATCAAAATGTTGACCGGACTCTTGCGCCCCAGTCAGGGAGAAGTATTAATTTTCGGTCAGGATATCTGGAAAGCACCTGTTGCACTCAAACGTAAAATTGGGGTCGTTCCAGAAAAACTGCATTTATTTGAACGCTTAACGGGCCCTGAATACCTGGAGTTTGTCGGTGCGATGTACGGCATGGAGCCTGAGTTGATGCAACAGCGCAGGGCGGAACTTTTAGAGCTGATGGAACTCTCTAATCGGCCCGACTTGATGATTGCTGATTACTCCCATGGCATGCGCAAAAAATTAGCTCTGGCTGCAGCCTTGATTCATAATCCTCAAATTTTATTTTTAGATGAACCCTTTGAAGGGGTTGATGCCGTTTCTGCCAAAGTCTTACGTCAGCTTTTACAAGATCTAACTGCCCGCCAGGTTACCGTATTTTTAACTTCTCATATTTTAGAAGTCGTCGAAAAACTTTGCGATCAATTGGCAATTATTCATGAGGGACGTTTAATCGCTGCTGGACCCCTGACTGAGATTCTGGAACGCCTGACCGGAAACCTCCCCGCTGGAACGGCGTCTTTGGAGGATGCCTTCATTCAAATTGTGGGACAGCGCGCACCCACTCACCAGCTTTCATGGATCCAATAGCTTCTCGCCAATTCCGGGCGATGTGGCAACTTAAGCAGCGACTGTTGTGGCGTTTCTGGGAGAAGCGAGGCCAGGCTTATCGCTGGAGCCTGCTGATCTCCTTTCTCTTTTCTAGCTTACTCGCCATTGCAGTGGCTCTGGGGTTCAGCTTTTTGGTTTACTATCCCACCCAAATGACCGGCAAACAGAGTCTTTCAACTGAGATCTTAGCTTATCTTTGGTTGGGGCCTTTTCTGATCATTTCTCTCATGTGGATGATCTCCCCCTTGATCTTTGTTATGAAAAATGAAAGTCTCAGTCTGGATGTCTCCCGCCTGACACGCTACCCGATCTCTTATCGCACCTTACATGGCTTTCACACTCTACTCGCCTGGCTAGAGCCCTGGACTCTGTTTTTTTACCCACTGGCGCTAGGACTATTTGTCGCAGGACTCGCCTGGGGTAAGCTCAGCATCGCTATTCCCTTAATGATTTTAATTGCACTCTGGATGGCTGTGCACACTTTTTGGAACCGCTTATTTCAAGATTTGATCACCCTCTTATTTACCAGCCGTTATTTGCGAGAAGCTTTAAGCTTGCTGCTTTTGCTGACGATTATTATGATCTCGTTTATCCCGGCCTTAATCTCCGAACAAACAGGCCTGGAAGATTTAAAGGACCTCAAAGCCCCCAGCATCGAAATGTTTTTGTATCAGTGGCCAACCTGGCAAAAAATTCAGCCCCTACTCAATGGACTGATGTTTGCAACCCCCACCGGTTATTTTGTCAGAGCCCTTGCGGGCCTCTATGGCAATCAATGGCAATGGTGGTGGCAAGGCTGCCTCGGTTTATTGGCCTGGATTGCGCTGGCGCAAATACTGGGCGTGGCTTTGCTACGCAAATTATTTTCGGAGCCACCCGCTATAAATCAAATCAAGCGTTCAGAGCTAAACTCTGACTGGGCGCGCCGTTTAAAATTGCCACTTTCTGAAATCTTACGGGTGATGATTTTAAAAGATTTACGCACCTTATTTCGCAGTATTCTGGGCAAGCTTTCATTTTTTTTAACCCCTTTATTGGTAGTGGTCTTGCGAGTAGTGGGTCTGGGCGCCGCCCCCTCAACCTCGCCTGAAGCCTTGCTGCTAGGCATGATCTCTTATATTTTCATGACGTCTTTATTTTTGTACATTAATTTCTTTGGCCCCGATGGGCAGGGGTTTAAACTTTATCTGCTGAGTGCGACCTCCCCACGCCAATTATTACTTGCCAAAAACCTGGCTCTCGCACTCTTTGCCTCCGGTGAATTTGCAATCGTACTGGTCCTGTTTGTGATTTTTTATCAGCAGGCGGGCCTGGCTTTGATTGCTTTTGCCTGCTGTTCTTTTGTGACACTCTTAGCTGGCGTTTTAAGCATGGGAACCCTGCTCTCGATTCGCTTTCCAGCCCAGATGGATCTCAATCAAACCCAGTACCGTCAAAGTAACGGCACCCCTGTTTTAATGGCCCTGCAAGTCTTAATGGTCTTAAGCGCTCTGACAGCATTACCTCTGGGACTAGCTTATTATCAAGCAGAATCTTTGACCCTACTCAGCTTTAGCCTAAGCCTATTCAGTCTCTGGGCCTGGTGGCTGATCTTGAATTATAGCGCCAGCCAATTACAAGACGAGCAGCTTTCGATCCTGGCTCAACTCGAGAAAGACTAATTCAACTCTAATGCTTTTTTTAAAATCATTTGCTGCGATAGCCCAGTGATATCCAGAATTTGTTGAGATGCCTGACAGAGTTGCTCACGCCAGGGATGAAATTCGATCGCACAAAAATCAGTCAAGGAGCGTGGGTCCTGCCGATAAAGCTGGTTTTGTTGCCAAAGCCAGCTGGCCTCGGCCACTAAAAACAAATGGGGCCAATTGAGTAAATCCAATTGCCCTTGCGCAGCCAATTGGGTTCCAGCCCCCACTGCAATCAGTAAACACTCTGTCTTTTGCTCTAAAAGCTGAAGCAGGGCCAAAGAACGCTGGTAAAAGAGCGGTAAACCCCACTGTACCAGGGCATCCGCTATTTTGGGAGTCTTATATACCCTTTGAAGCTGCTGATCAAGGTCAATAAATGTCAAAGCGCGTTCCTTAGCCCAGGCTTGACCCAGGCGGGTTTTACCCACCCCTGTCGGGCCCAGAATCAAAGCCTGAATCATACGGGCTGCAAGGGAAGCTTTGAAAGCTCATTCATTAGAGAGTCTTGTTCCACTGATGTTGGTAAATTTTTACGAATCCGCCAACCATGCGGATAAAAATTATTGGCCTGTTGTTGGGTTTGCTTGATCCAACCCAGGGGCCAGCCCTGAAAACACACCTGAAGATAGCCTGGAGCCACCCCCAATTCATAAAGAGCCTCCCCTTTTAAGTACAGCAAAGCCTGAGCCAACGACAGCTCCAAACGAGGAAAAGCCTCTGCTGAAGGGACAGCCGACAAAGCCAGATCAGGCAGGGGCCGCCAGACCTTTCCTTTTTGTTCAGCAATCGCCAGCGGCCCCTGTAATAGTCTCAATTGGTTTAAGGCCGACCAATCTTCCCAGTGATCAGGCCAGGCTTGCTGGGTGTTTTGCTGTGTGCTTTGTTGGGCTGGCGCTAAATA
>JBBKWI010000150.1:0-37733 GCA_037968875.1 Candidatus Sericytochromatia bacterium
CTGATCAGCGCAGCGACGCCCATGATTTTGCTGGCTTACCACCTGAAGCAAAACGCACAGGCCAGAAAAGCACAGCGAGAGCAAGGACCGTCAGACACACCTGCAAACACAGACTCAAATCACCCACAAGCCTGGTTCAGAGGCACAGGAGGCAGCCCCTTTAATATCGCTCTGAATCTCGATCTGAGCTTATCGACCCTGGTATTTTTGAGGTTCGCCTACCAGGAAGTCAAAGCCAAACGGGTCAAAGGCCCTTTTTGGCTTTATGCCGGACTCAATATGTTTGTCGGCCTCTCACCCGCCTTCCCTTTGCTCTTGCTGATGCGTAATCTGCCCAGCGAAAGCAGCGATTAGCCGCCGTCACGCACCTGATGACCGGCAGCATTCAGGGCTTGCATCACACCATTTTGTAGGGTTTCAACTTCTTCTGGCTGCAATGTGTGATCAGGTGCTGAAAAAGTCACGCTAAAAGCCAGGCTCTTTTTGCCAGCACCAATATTGTCGCCGCGATAGAGGTCAAAAAGAGCGACCTGACGCACCCGTTGATCGACATTGCGGATCAGATCTTCGACATCAGCAATTAAGGTCTGTTCGTCACTTATTACGGCCACATCAAAAGGAACCACCGGGTATTTTTGAACACCAGCAAAGCTGGCTTTGGCCTGAGGCAAAGTCAACACCGTGCTCAGATCCAGATTAAATAAGCCGACACCTGCCTTGATGCCAAAATTGGCCGCAATCTGGGGGTGCAATTGCGTCAAATAGCCAATTGCAGTCTCGTCAATCCAGACGGTCGCTGTCCGACCCGGGTGGCACCAGGGCTCACGCTCTGCTGCGGTCGCCGGGCGAAAACGTAGGCGACCCGCCAGATTCAGCTGGGCCAGCAAATCCTCTAAAGCGCCTTTGCTCTGGTAAAAAGCGTCCTCAACGCCCTCTTTACGCCACTGTACATCACATAAGAGACCACAGAGGTGATGACGCTCAAACTCAAATTCAGCGCTTTGCAGCTCAGGCAAAAAGACACGCTCCAATTCGTACAAACGAAATTGCTTACGAAAGCGCAGGTTTTCAGCTGTGATTTTAAGCATATTGGGCACCAATGAGCTGCGCAATAGATTTTGGTCCGAGGCTAGCGGATTGGCCAGCGCATGCAAGCCTTCACTGCTCAGGCCAGATTTTTGCAATAATTGCTCACCGACAAAAGCGTAATTATAGACCTCGACAAAAGCCAGGTCGCGGCTAAGCACCTGGCGTAAGAGTCTTTGCATGGCATGCAAAGGCTGAGTCACAACCGGCTGCACCGGAATCAAAGGTTCAATCGGCGTGATATTGTCATAGCCAAAGACCCGGCCGACTTCTTCAACCAGATCCATCGGAATCGAGATATCTCCGGTGGCACGAAAGCTCGGCACACGCACAGTCAACTGACGGTTGTTTAAAGTGATCTCAAAACCCAGCCGCTCTAAAATCCCCTGAATCTGCTGATCCGGTAATTGGGTGCCCAGGCGTTGGTTAATATAGTCAAAATCCGTTGCAATCAGAATCGGCTCCGCAGCAGCTACACCCACCGCTAAAATCGGTGTCAGCACTTTGACCTCAGGGCAGATTTGTTTCAGCAAATGCACGAAGCGTTGGATCGCCAGATCGGTCTGACTGGGATCCAGCCCTTTTTCAAAGCGCATCGATGAGTCGGTACGGATACCCAACGCAGCCGCCGTACGGCGCACGTGTGTCGGGTGAAAATTAGCCGACTCCAGTACCAAACAAGTGGTCTGCTCAGAGACTTCGGAATTCGCTCCCCCCATCACGCCAGCAATCGCAACGGCCTTCTCAGCATCAGCGATCACCATCATCTGCTCACTTAGTTTATGTTCAGCGCCATCCAGGGTATCAATCATCTCTTCTGGCTGTGCCAGTCGAACGACGATATCACCGCTGAGCTTGTGACGATCAAAAGCATGCATCGGCTGCCCTAACTCAAACATCACATAATTGGTCAGATCGACAATATTATTGACGGAGCGAGCGCCAACTTTCTCCAGGGCTTGTGCCAGCCACTCTGGTGAGGGGCCGACCTGAATGCCTTCTACAACGAGCCCTGTATATCGGGGGCAAAGGTTTTCAGAGACAGCAATCGAAACTTGCAGCGGATCAGATCCGCTGCTTTCGCAAGGGTCCAATACCAGTGCTTGCAAAGGACGTTGATAGACAGCCGCCACTTCACGTGCAAAGCCATAGTGCCCCCAAAGATCTGGGCGATGGGTCAGTGATTTATTATCGATATCATAAACCGTATCACTGCCATGGCTTTCGAGGCCCTCGATTTCAGCCGTGGCCAGGGTCATTTTTATCCCAATCGCTTTGGGGTCGTCCGGCAATTCGCCGACATAAGTTTGAATCCAGTCCAATGAGAGTTTCATATTAAAATTGCTCCAAAAATGCCAGGTTACCACTCTGGAAATGGCGAATATCGTCGATGCCATAGCGCATCATCACCAGTCGGTTCAGCCCTAAGCCAAAAGCAAACCCAGTGAATTCGTCAGGGTCGATTTCGCAGGATCTAAGTACATTGGGGTGAATCGCACCACAAGGCAATAACTCAACCCAGCCCTCGTATTTACAGACCGGACAACCCGCGCTACTGCAGATCAGGCAAGAGATATCCAACTCAAAACCAGGCTCCACAAAAGGGAAAAATCCAGGACGCAAACGCACTTCGACGTTTTTCTGGAAGATCTCACGCAGCAATTGCTTCATGACATAAATCAAATTGGCAACAGAAATATCACGGTCGATCATCAGGCCTTCGACCTGATAAAAGGTATTGTCATGTGAGGCGTCGGTCGCTTCGTAGCGAAAGACCCGACCCGGTGAAATCCCCCGGAAAGGTGGCTTGTGCTTTTGCATGGCGCGGATTTGAACTGATGAAGTATGGGTGCGCAACAAACGGCCATTCGAGAGCCAAAAAGTATCCTGCATATCGCGGGCAGGGTGATCTGCCGGGATATTTAAAGCCTCAAAATTATAATAATCGTCTTCCAATTGGGGGCCATCAAAGACCTGAAAGCCCATCGATTTAAAAATATCTTCGATTTCATATTGAATCTGGGTTATCGGATGTAGACGGCCCTGATTTTGGCGCTGGCCTGGCGCCGTTACGTCTAACCATTCACGCTTATCAAGATCAGCAAAGGCATTGGCTTTCAAAGCCGTTTGTCGTTCTTTAAGGGCCGATTCAATCGCTTGTCGCGCCTGATTCACGGCCTGGCCAGCTTCAGCTTTTTGGGCGGGCTCGAGTTGCCCCATTTGACCATAAAAGCCTTTGATCTCGCCTTTTTTACCCAGATACTTCAGCCGTACGGCATCCAAACTTGGGTCATCACTGGCTGCTTGAATTTCTTCTAGCGCTCGGCGCTGAGTCGCCTGCACGATTTCTTGCATGATTATGCTCCGCAAATTGACGGTTAATTCCGCCTGATTATTGGCTCATGATACCACAGGCAGAAACGACAATTGAGCCGCCAGAAGCAGTCAAAGCAAAGAAATTTAGTTTGAAGCAAAAATAGCGAAATTAGGGGTTAAAAAGCAGTTTAGCCAATAGAGCTAACTGAATCCAAAAGTGGCAAATCAAAGCTAAAACAAGAACCTTGATTTTCCTGACTTTCGCAGCGAATCACTCCACCATGCTGCTCTATGATTTGTTTCACCAAATACAAGCCCAAACCGGTTGTGGTTTCACCACGTAAACCTTTGCGTCGAGACGGGGTAAAAGCTTCAAAGATCTGAGGCAAGAGCCTGGCGGGAATCCCAATACCTGAATCTTGAATTTGACAGCGTAGACGACCTTTATTTTCAAAAATAGAAACCGAGACCTGGCCACCTGCTGGCGTGAATTTGAGTGCATTTCGGAGCAGATTACTGACAGCTTGTCCCATCCAACGGGGATTCAACATTACCCTCAAATCGTGATCCAGCTCCGTCACCAGCTTGATACCCATTTCTTCAGCTTGAAAGGTGACTTTCAGCAATTCTCCTTGCATAATATGCGTCAGGGGAACTGGCAGCAGAGTATAAGCCTCGTTACCCACATGCTCCACCTGTAGAATCGACTCCAATAGCTCGGTGGCATTGCGACTGGAATAAAGCACCATTTCTAAGTTTTCACGCACTTTAATATTTAAGTCATTATCGTCTAGCAGACTGATTTGTACCAGGCCCTGAATAGCCGTTAACGGGCTGCGTAAATCATGAGAAATCAAACGAATCATCTGGGCTTTGACCTGATTCAATTGCTTTAAATGTTGTGATTTTAAATGCTGATCCATGGCAAAGCCAAGCCAACGTGCAAAAATAGTTAGCAGTTCCTGATCATACGTCGTAAATCCATTCGCTATCGGATCCCGGTTGATCAGACAAACGGTTCCCATCGGCTTGTTTTCAACCAGATAAGGCATGCCAATATAAGCCTGATAGGGCACCTCTTCTAATTCTTTAAAAAAGGCAGGGGGATCTTGAATCAAGTCACCAATGGCAAGGGTTTTACGCTGCTGCCAGGTTTGCTCACAGACCACTTTATTGAGCTTGAAAACTGTTTTACGGGGCCAGCGAAAGGCGTCTTGCTCAGAGACATTGCTCAAGACCGTATATTTTTCGTCTTCGATCTTAGAAATAAAGGCTGCATCTAATTGAAAGTAATTCAGCACCAGGGCCAGGGCCTGATCCATTTGACTATTAAAGTCCAACTCGGGATCAAAGGAGATCTCGTTAAGTGCCTGCAAGCCCTGCTGGAAACGCTGCAAAGCAATCTCAGCTTGTTTGCGTCGCGAAATATCGCGAATCACTATCGCCACACAGGGGGGCAGACTGGGAACTTCTATTTTGGCAAAGCTGGCTTCATACCATTGATGCTGCGGCGCCGGGCTGGGATATTCAATCGTTAATTTCCGACCTGTTTTAAGCACCGTTTGAAAGCTATTCATTATCATTTGACCCATTTCGGAATCAAAGACGGCCTGAATATGCTGATTCATAAAAACCTCGGGAGGCACCCACAATAAGGACTCATCCTGAGCCAAATAATATCTAAAATAACCTTCGGTATCTAAAAGAAAAAAGACATCATCAGAGGCCTGTAAAACTGCAGAAAAGTACGCCTCCACATCAAGACCTAGCTGTGGCTCTGTAGCCATTTTATTAACCATCCGTGTCAAACCTGTATACCTAACATGCTTCTAAATAGCAATTCTCATCAACAACTTCTAACTCTAAAGTATCATGTTCTATCCCATACTCACGAATCAATTGCTTGACACGCTGCTTAATTTTGAGGGCCTCAGACATCAAACTCTGATTCGCCACCACAATATGCAAAGACAACACATGCCGACTGCTATCTAAGGTCCAGAGGTGCAAATCATGCACACCCTCTACACCTTCTAATTGCTGCAGTGCTAATTCTAAGCCTTTGAGGTCAACCTCTTCTGGGACTGCCTGTAGGATAATCCGACTAAAACCGCGTAGGTTTTTGATGACATTCCAGAGAATAAAACAAGCCACGCCAATCGACAACAGTGGATCCAGCCAAAACCAGTGAGTAAAATAAATCACAATCGAGCCCACCAGCACTGCTACCCAACCCAGAATATCTTCGAGCAAGTGCAGGCGCACCGCTTTTTGGCCGGGTGAAGATTGCGGATGCAACCTAAAAAAAGCCAGACCATTAACCAGGACCCCTAGACAGGCCAGCCCCATCATGCCCGGCGTATAGACTTCTGGCGCTTGCCATAAGCGCGGGATCGCTTCTTTGAGAATCAAGGTTGAACCCACCAGCAAAACCACTGAAGAAATCAGCGCGGCCAAAACCGAAAAGCGCCGGTAGCCATAGGTATAACGTGCATCTCGTTGTTTAAAAGAAATCTTTTCGAAATACCAGGTCAAAGCCAGAGCCACGCTGTCGCCCAAATCATGCACGGCATCACTCAGGATCGCGACTGAATTGGTCAAATAACCGCCCACAAACTCAATTAAAGCAAAAATAAAATTCAGAAAAAAGGCCAGACCAAGAGCGGATCCTGAGTCTGAATGATGATGGTGGTGGTGATGTCCCATAGACTTGAGTATAGCGGAATTTAACAGCGCTTTACTAGCTGATTTTCAGGCCGACGCTTGCTTAACAGTAAACGATGACGAAAACACAGTCAGCAACTTATCCTTAAAAGACATGCCCGATGCCCACTTAAAACAAGTCAATTTATTCAAGATCGTCAGACTAAGCCCGTGCTAAAGTAAGCAAAACAGACCCAGGAGCTCAGACATGATTAAAGAAATGTTCCCTTATTTGCGCATCAGCGATGCCCCCGCCGCGATTGACTTTTACAAACAGGTTTTCGGTGCCACCGAGAAATTTAGACTGACCGAACCCGGTGGCCGCATCGGTCATGCCGAACTCGAACTCGGAGGCAGTACCCTGATGCTCTCTGAGGCCTTCCCGGAGTACGGCATCAAGAGTGCCAGTCAGATTGGTGACTCTGCCGTCGCAATCCATTTGCATGTCGACGATGCTGATGCCGTGATCCAAAAAGCTGTCGATCACGGGGCAACACTAGAAATGGCCCCTCAGGACCAGTTTTATGGCGAGCGCTCGGGGCGCTTTCGGGACCCCTTTGGGCATATCTGGCTGATCGGCCATCACCTCGAAGACCTGAGCACAGCAGAGATGCAGCGCCGCTATGATGCGATGTTTGCAGAAGATTAAATGCAAAGAGCCCCTGCTACACAAGTAACAGGGGCTCTCAAACTAAGTGGACGAATTAAATGCTGGCGGCAGCACTTGCGGGTGCAGCCGGGTCAACGATGCCATCGGCCAGGATTTCAGCGATATCTCTGACTTTGACAGTATCGCCTTTCTCGTGATCGTTCACGCCATCCTGAATCATGGTTTTACAGAAAGGACAACCGACAGCAACCTGGGTTGCACCGGTTTCAAGTGCTTGACGGGTACGTTCCACATTGACGCGGGTCGAGCCACTTTCTTCTTTCCACATTTGACCGCCACCGGCTCCACAACAGAAGCTAGCGGCTTTGGTTTGCTGCATTTCTTTTTGCTCCAGACCGGCTGCATCAAGTAGATTGCGCGGTTCATCATAAACATCGTTATGACGTCCGAGATAGCAAGGATCATGAAAAGTGGTTAGCAGATCCGAAGTCTGGGTATTGACCTTGAGCTGGCCGTTTAAAATCAGCTCATTCAGCAATTGCGTATGGTGCTTGACTTCATAGTTGCCCCCAAAATCAGGAAACTCATTCTTGAGTGTGTGCAGACAATGCGGGCAAGCCGTTACGATATGGGTCACCCCATGCTCATTCAGCATCTCCACGTTTTCCTGGATCATCGACTGCGCCAGGAACTCATTACCGCAGCGGCGGGCCGGATCGCCACAACACTTCTCTTCTTTGCCCAAAATAGCAAACTTCATGCCGGCGACTTTCATTAGTTTAGAGAGAGAAACAGAGACTTTTTTGGCATTGTCATCGTATGAGCCGGCACAGCCAACCCAATAAATCACATCCAGCTCGTCGATATTGTCAATCTCAGAAATGGTCTGAATATCCAGACCCCGTGCCCATTCATCACGTTGTGATTGGGCTTGTCCCCAGGGATTACCCTGGCGTTCGAGGTTATTGAACATGGTGGTGAACTCTGCCGGGAAAGACTCTTCTTCCATCAGCAGATGCTGACGCATGCCCATAATATCAGGGATATGCTCAATGCTCATCGGACACATTTCCATACAGGCTCCGCAGCTGGTGCAAGACCAGATTGCGTCTTCGCTCATCACATGACCCGGTAAGGGGGTTTCAGATTTGACGCCAGCCAGCAATTGCTCACTCTCGTCCATAATCTGGTGTTTCATATTGACGATCATCCACTTGGGAGACAGTTCTTTACCCGTCACATTGGCCGGGCAAACATCGTCACAACGACCGCACTCGATACAGGCAAAGGTATCCAGAATATTCTTCCAGGGCAAGTCGTGCAGGTATTGAATCCCGCCCATGTTCATGTCTTCGTCATCATCATCACTATCGTCTTCAAGCATGGCCATCAGATCTTTTTTCTTGTCGATCTTGCCAAAAGAAGCCTGACGCTTAAAATAAAGATTGATCGGCCCTGCGACGAGGTGAAGGTGCTTAGAAAAAGGCACAAAAGCAGCAAAACCCAGGACGCACAGAATGTGAATCCACCAGGAGACATGATAGATGCCGACCAGAGCTGCTGGGGGCGCACCGATTTTGAAAAGTACAAAGCCGATAGCAGCAGAGAAAGGACGCCACATTTCAAAATCAAAGGCAGCATTTCCCTTTTGCATCCAGGCAATCGCTGAGCCTTCGGTGGTCAGATAGGTCACCATTAAGGCTGTAATAAACAGAATCGTAATTAAAGACTCCAGCCAGGGGTTATCTCTGGATTCTTGATTGACCATGACGCCTTGCTCCTCAGGTGGAGGATAAAGGCTTTGGGGTTTTTTGACAAAGCGGCGATAGGCCAGTGAGACAATGCCTACCAATACAAAGATACAAAAAATATCGACCAGCAGCGCATAACTGCGATCCAGAAAAGGGGATACAAAATGGAGTAACGAAAACTCAACATTGTTTGTATAGGCGCGCATCACATGGTGGGTGGTCGCCAATAAAAAAACTAAAAAGCCGACAAAGACAAAGGTGTGCATTAAGCCCACAACCGGTCGGACCCCGCGAAAACACCAATAAAAGATGTCGTAAACGGTTTGCCAGAGGCGCTTGGGTAAATCGTCGGGACTCGGGTGACGCGCTTCGGGTTGGCCCAGTTTGACCAACTGATACTTAATATTGGCACCATAAGCAGAAGCACCAATCAAAGCAATCATCACCAGGGTATAGATACCAATCTCAATCGGTGTAAAAAAGATACCAGCTGAATGTTCCATATTTCTCACTTAATCTCAAGTTGTTATCATCCCCGCCAAAAGTCAGTCTTTGCAGACAAAAAGGATTGAAAAAGTATGTTTTTAGAGGACAGGGGGACACCTGTTTTATACACTGCATCAGAAGGCCCTGTCAACCGGGATACACTGCTTTCAGTCCATTAGGATCTGGCATGCAAGTAAAAGAGTCGCTGCTCAGACCAGCGTCCAGATCAACAGTCCTGCATTGCAGGCCAATAAAAAAGTAATCAAGCGCTGATAAAGTAGATTTTGAGTCAAAGCAAACAAATTGCGGCCGATCAGAAAACGCGCACTTAAGGTCAATAGACAGCCCAGCAAATAACGGGGATGCCACAACTCTGGCTTGAGTAAAAACAAAAGCAGCATTTGAGAACTCGCCATAAAGGCGTAATCCAAACTGACTGCAGCCAGCACTCTGCGCTTGTCTTCGTAGAGACCTGAAGCCAAAATAGTCAGCACAGAGCCGCCCATATTAGACAAGCCATGGATCAAACCCGTTAAGCCCAGCCCCAGACTCAGGTGCTCAGAAATAAAGCCTTTGGTTTTTTCGTTCCAGCGGGTATTCAAACGCAAAGCCACACTTAGACACAACATCACCAAAACCAAATACTTGATCGGCGTCAGCAGATTCAATTGCAGTGATAAGGCCAAAGAGACCAGCAAAACCGGAATGCAAACCTTAAAAAAGCGCTGGCGATAGGCATGTGTCAGTTGCTCGTGGCGCATTTCCCAGACCTGGCTCCAACTCAGAGCAGCTGATGCCGGTAATAACCAACACAGGGTCTCTTGATAAGAAAAGCCCAATGACAATAATAGCGGGGTTCCAAAGAGCAAAAGACCGACACCAAACAGAGATTGCACCAGAGCCAGACAAAAAACAACTGTGATTAAAAGCGTGGACATCGGTAACGAAATTAATCCTTTAGCTCATAAGCTATTCTACTCAGGTCAGCAGGGCCTAATCTAGAAGTGCAAAGGCTACTTCAGCTCTCTCAACATCTCATTCAGCGTCCCGATATTGTTAGCATCCTTCACGATCTTTAACATGCGTTTTAAAAATGTCTTGGTGAGCGTCTTAATCTCAGCATCTTGTGTATCGAGAACGATCCGTGAAAGATCCTGATCTGGGTGAGATAGAGGATCATCAGCGCTTGTCGGTAGGGGCTTACCAGCATCTAAAACATAATGATCATTTCGCAGCACCCATTGCGTTTCACCCGGAGTATGAGGCTTAGTCAAAGTCAGACTAAATACTTCACTAAAATCAGAGGTCTGGAATTGCACGCTCCAGGTAAGCGTATTCAGATCCTGATCAAAGCGGGTGTCTCGCAGATTAAGGGTAGGCGTGTTGAAAGAAGCCCAGCTCAGATCTCTGGGCGCTAAATTCGGGTCAATCGGCGCAAAGTCTCGCGAGAGAGTATCTGAACCCACAGCAACGATAGGTGTTTGACAGGCTGTCAAAAATACAAGAACTGCTAAGATGCTGATTTTTTTCATCGATATGCCCTCCAAATGAACATATTCATATCATAAACCAAAGAGGTTAAGTGCAGAAAAATAAGTGGTTAACTTTAGATTAACACCCTGCAGAAATTATTTATTCAGCGCTTGCATCAGCATCGGCCACAAGCGGGGATCCATTGAATTGGGATAGATCAAAGGCCAGGTCAACAAATAAACCCCAAAGACCAGTACCGGGAACATCAATTGAAAGGCCCGGCGTGAGAGATAGCGATCATAAGCCACGATCAATGCAAAAGGAGCGATCGGAATATAGTAGCGGCTGAGGTCTTCGTGGTAGATAAACAAATTGAAGACCCAAAACACCAGTCCATAAAAAAACAAGAGCGGCTGTCGCCATAAGAGCAAGACCCCAACACCATACAGCAGATACAGCCCCAGATAAAACTCAGCGTGGGCAGATTGATTATTGGCGGCATAGACATAAATAATCCGCATCGGAATCGGGTCCAGTAGCTTGGCGTTCCAGCTGAAATAAGCCCAAAAGTCGCCAAAGCGCCAGGCATAAAAAGAAAAGGTCGCCAGCAAGGGCAGAGGCGTGATCAACAGCAGCGGCAATTGCCGCCAGCGCTTTTCTTTAAGCATCAAGAGCAAATAAGCCAGCGCCACCAGCACCCCCACAATCCGAGTCACGCTAGACAGGCCCACCAGCAGCATCGCCCAGCCCGGCCGTTTATTGAGCCAGCACAGCATCGAGCCAAAGACCAGACACAAAAACAAAGGCTCAGTTGCGCCCAGACTGTGGTAAACCAACCAACGGGCTGGCAAATACAAAAACAATAAAGCCGACCAGAACGGCAGACGCACCAAATCGAGCTGACAGAGCAGGCGATAAAACAAATAGCAGGCCAGCCCACTGCAAGTCAGGGTAACAACGAGCATTGCCGCCGGGTAACCCAGTAAATAAGAAAACAAACGGATCAATAAAGGGTAGAGTGGCAAATGACAGGCAAAATAAGCCGGGGTCGTGCCATACGAAACAAAGGGGTGCAGATCGGGAATATCATAAAGGGTTTTGGCCACATAGAGATAATTGGGGCCATCCCAATATCGGAATAAGAGATTCTTGTCTTTGAGCAAGAGCGGAATATAAAGCAGAACCGACGACAAAGTACTCAAGAGGACCAGGAATAAAGGATGCCATTTGGGATCGTGCATTTTGTCGTAAAACTGAGTCTTTAGTCGGTCTGGCAGAGATGCTTTCATTGCAATCTAGGCCTCAGCCAGCTTTTCGGTAGGAGCCAGCCCCATTTGCTTCAAGGTCTCTAAAAAAACCTGTGGGTCAGGGCGCTCCCGATAATTTTCACTCTGGTTCAAATAACGAATGAGGCCTTGCCCATCGGTGATCATGGCCGTTGGATAATAAGCATCACTGGCATGGCCCAGAGCCTGCATACCCAGGGGCAAAGCCCATTTGTGATATAGCCCCAGCTCGCGGGCAGCGGCAAGATCTGGATCCCTTAAAAAAGTAAAGGGCACATCAAAGCGTTGGGCCAGACCCTGGGTTTGCTTTTGAGATTGGCCTGAAACAAGTATAATCGCCACCCCTTGCTGGTTAATTTGGCGGTAGAGCGCTGCCATTTCGTGAATCTGGGCCACACACAAAGGGCACCAGGAACCGCGATAAAAGAGCCAGATCGCAGGCTGATTTTTAAAAACCCGGCTGGAGAGCTGCTGCCCTCCAGGGGTTTCCAGGCTAAACTCAGGCAGGCTCGAACCGACAGCGAGCACCGGACTGGGCTGACGATCCAAAAAAGAGTACCAGCGCTTATACGCCAACCAGCCAAAATAAGCCCAGAGAGCATAGGCCATTGAGACATAATCAAAGGGCCGCAGATTTTGCAGTGCCGTTGTAATAAAGCCCAGAGCCATCAGCGCTGACCAGCTCGTCAAATACGGGTTTCGATGCCTCTGACGACGCCAGTATAAGGAGCCAATAAAGATTAAAGGCAGAGCCAAACTGAGCAAGAGAGGCAGATCCCGCCAGGACCAGATCTGGGCACTGAGTAAATAGAGGCCATGCCCAAAAGCGGCACTCAGGCCCAGCAGCCAGACGCTTAAAAACAACGACTTGCGCATCAGAGTAAACCTATTTGAATCATGTATCGAAACATCTTTATTCCTGTAGAAACCTGAGCTCTCAGCACAAAAGTAGGCTAGTTTGCTCCAAAATCCATCGACGACTTTGCCAAAACCAGCTCTGGAAGGATGGGTATAGACAGAATACCAGAAACAGAGCGCCAGCAAGCAGGATCAAGCTGACGAAGTACTGACAGCAGATAGGCCTTCAGACGCGTCTGCAGACTGAACATTTGACGCTAAATTGCAGTCCTGATCCTGAACTGCTAAATTGGATAAAGAAAGGCAATCGATACCCCCTATGAAAAAACAGATCTCGCAACGTGTTCTAACCCTACTCAGCTCAATCGCCATTAGTGCATTCACGATTAGCGCTCAGGCCTCAGCAGCCGAAGCCGACTGGCCCATGTTTCAATACAGCCCTCAGCGGCAAGGTGCTAGCCAGCGCCCTGCGATCAAAAAACCACGCATTTTGTGGAAAGCCCCGATTGGTACGGCTGGCTGGCTCAACAACCCCGTGATCGCCAATCAGACAGTTTTTGTGGGCAGTGGCGGCTATCTCTGGAACATGCCAGATCACGAAGCTTATCAGGGCCAGGAAGTCACCGATGGCGTCTATGCCTTTGACCTCAATACCGGCCAGCGCAAATGGGTCACACCCGCAGCCAATGATGTCAATAATGTGGTCTTTGCAGACAATTTGGTGATCGCCACTGGCGCTGAAGCAGCGGTCTGGGCCATGGATGCTGAGAGCGGTAAAGAATTATGGCGAACCCCACTAAAAGGTGAAGGCTTTCAATTATTGGTACTGGATCAAGAAGTGATCGTCGGCGATGGCAAAGGGCAATTGCTCTGGCTCGATATCAAAAGCGGCAAAGTCAACAAGCGCAGCCAGCTTGACGCTGCGATTCGGGCCGGTGCCAGCTCAGACGGACAAACTGTTTTTGCAGCCACGATCGAAGGCAGTGTTTATGCTTTTGATCGCAAAGGCAATCTCAAATGGCAACAATCCCTGCGTAAATTCTACCCGGAGCTCAATGACCCAGACTACCCGGTTCGCCTGGAGATCTATGGTGCCCCCACGGTTTACAAAGACAGCCTGATCATCGGCTTTGCGCGTGACACGGTTTACAAGCAGCCGGCTTTGCTGGCTCTCGAAAGCAAGTCAGGTAAATTACGCTGGAAGAGCAAAGCTTATGCCAGCAAAGACAGCTGGGGCAATATCCGGAGCTCACCCGCGATTTACCAGAACTTTTTACTCTATGCTGAACCGTACTCCAATACAGTGGTCGCGATTGATGCAGAAACCGGCAAAGGACTCGGCGGCCAAAATGTCGGTGCGATTATGTTTCCCCAATGGTCGTCTCCAGCTCTGGCTCAAAGCACCTTATATATCCCCCGCTTTGACGGTGGGCTTTATGCCATAGATGCCAGCGATGGCAAGCCGATTTGGCAATTGTATATTGGCAATCATCAATTAACTGGCGCCAATTTACCTCGCGGTCTGAGCACAGAATACGGCGCCTGGAAGCCCCCTGTCGGCGACGCTGTCTATGCCTCACCGGCGATTGCCAGAGATGGACGGATTCTATTGCCTGCAGCAGGCTATCTCTATTGTATTGGTGAAGCCCCTTAAGCTTTAAAGGAAAGTATTTTATGCAGCACAGACTCCCCCCCGGCCCACGCGGTCTCTCACAAGCCCCCTATTTTTTGCGCATGCGCAAAGATATGCTGGGTGGACTCAGCCAGTTGAGAGACGATTTTGGTGAGATCGCTTATTTCGAACCGGGTGGGCAGCCTTTTTGTCTGGTGCAACGGCCCGAGTGGATTCACCAGATGCTGACCCGTGACAACGCCCAATTTAAAAAAGGTCGTTTTTTAGAAATCGCCAAGGATCTGCTCGGTGAAGGTCTATTGACCAGCGAAGGAGAATTTCATCGTCACCAACGCCAACTGATCCAACCGATGTTTTATCGCCAGATGATCCAGCGCTATGGTGAAATCATGGTGGTTTGGGCTGAGCGCTTTGCTCAGCGCTGGCAAGCAGGCGAAGTGATTGATCTGGCCCACGAAATGCCCCGTCTGACTCTGGCCGTGGTTGGCGAAGCTTTATTTGGCGTCAATATCGAGCAAGACGCTCAGGAAATTGGCCAGGCCCTCGAAAACGTGCTCGATCTGAGCATCGCCAGTCAACCCCTGCGCCGTCTGACCCGCAAATGGCCCAGTCCCTCGCGGCAGCGGTTTTTGCGCTCCAAGCAGATCTTAGACGATGCGATTCAAAATATTATCGACAAAAATCAGGATCTGCAAAGTGATCCAGAAGCAGCCCCCAAAACCCTGATTCATATTTTGATGCAGGCCCGTGACGAGCAAGGGCAAGGTATGAGCAATACCCAGATCCGAGACGAGGCCCTGACGCTGTTTTTGGCAGGACACGAAACCACAGCCAACGCTATGGCCTGGAGCCTGTATCTCTTATCGCAATCGCCTCGTGTCGAAGCCAAATTACAACAGGAACTGGATCAGGTGCTGGGTCAGGGCCGAGCTGATGTAGCCGAAATGAATCAACTCAGCTATACGCGCCAAATCTTAACCGAATCGATGCGAATCTACCCACCGGCCTGGTTATTGGGGCGGCGGGTCTTGAATGATTATCAACTGGGCGCTTATACGCTGCCCAAAAACACGATTGTGATTATGAGTCAGTATCTCAACCATCACGACGCGCACTATTTTAGCGATCCAGAGCAATTTATCCCGGAGCGCTGGAGCCCAAGCTTTAAACAGTCATTACCCAAGGGCGTCTATTTCCCCTTTAGTATGGGGCCGCGCAATTGCATTGGTGAAGCTTTTGCCTGGATGGAAGGTATTCTGATGCTGGCAACTCTGGCTCAGCACTGGCAATTTCAACTGGTTGCGGGCCAGCAAATCGCAATGCATCCCCAGGTCACTTTAAGGCCCAAATTCGGTCTCAAAATGCGGTTACAAAAACGCCCAGATTAATCGCTGGCTGTACACTTAGCCAGATCAACCTGAAAAGCGGCTGCGATTTTGTGCTGTACTTCGGCTAAGCTTTCTACCAAAATCTGGGTTTGGCCGACCGTACTCATAAAGCCCTGCTCATTTTTGAAGCGCGGGACGACATGCAGATGCAAATGGGCAATACTGCCCCCGCCACCCGGGCCCAGGTTATAGCCAATATTAAAGCCAATTGTGGGGTAGAGTTCTGAGACTAGCTTAAGGGTCTGGCCTTGCAAATGATGCAAACGCAAGGCTTCTGAATCGGTCAATTCATAGGGCCAGCAGACATGCCGCATGGGCACGATCATCAGGTGCCCTGGATTATACGGGTAAAGATTGAGCGAGATATAAAAGAGATCATCGCGAAAAACTTCCAATTGTTCGACGTCGGGGTGCTGGTCGCGCACGGCACAGAGAATACACTCCACATCGGGACGCTTGCCGCGTGCATAGTCGAGTTTATTATGGGCAATCAAATGCTGTCGTTCTGGCATGGCTTTAGTTTAACAAAATTCAGACAGCTGCTGAGAAGTACACAGCAGCTGAGTCACGACAAACATTTTGTATTAATGCGATCTTGCCAGCCCGTGAGAATCCCACTGCGAATCGTACTTTTGGCCTGAATCAACAAACGTGCGCTACAAAATTTGCCCTGCTCTTTGCCGAGATCTTCTAAACTAAAGCCAGCTGCGGCATAATCCAGAGCATTGCGCCCTTGCTTGTCTTTGAGATTAACCAGAGCCCCTTGCTGGATCAGGTATTGCACCAGCTCAGGAGAGCCGTTTTGAGCTGCTAGCATCAATGGCGTTTGTCCAGCCGAGTTTACTCGATTCAGGCTCGCAGGGCCAGTCAGCACTTTGGCAATCCCAATAAAATCACCGGATTGATTCATGCCCACCCCAGAGCTGAGACGGGATAAAAAGTTTAACAGTGGTGTCTTACCTTGCTTGTCGACAGCCTCGATTTTGGTCTTTGTAGCCAACAACTCAATCACAGCCAGTGAGAAGACGCCTGAGTCACTGCCTTCGGCAGCAATATGCAGCGGCGTCTGTCCTTGTTTGTTGGTCCGCTTCAAATCAGTGCCACTGGCAGCCAGGCCGATCAGGCTTTGCAATAAGTCACGGGCATCATATTCATTGCCGTAAATCCGCTGGTGATTTTGAATCAATTGCAGCGCACAGTTGTTGCCTTCGAAATCGGTTGCCGTTGCTGCCATGACCTGCCCCTGGGCTTGCATCACCAGCTGATAATCAAAGGGCATACATGACACCGGGGCCGCTTGTGCGCTGGGTGAAACTAAAAACAGAGTGCTGGCACACAAGCAGATGGCCGCAAAATATGACATCAAAGGGGAAAAGAAAGACATGTGGTTATCCTGGGGAAAGGTTTTAAGAGAGGTTTTGAAAAGAGGCTTAAAAATAAATTGGGCCCCAAGCGATTCGCTCAGGGCCAAACAATATTAAGATCACACCGGCATTTACAATTCACCACGTGCAGGCGCCCTGAAGTTTTCGCTAGTCGGCAGGGGTCCCTTCCGTTTCAGGAAGCCCTTGCGCCTTCTGTGTTTTGACACACCTGACGCTTTACTCCACCCACTAGCTATCTGTTCAGATCCTTCTACGCGCTTTCGCGGTACTATAAGGTCTGCCACTGAATCGACTTGTGAAACGTACCTCGCAACACCTTTCACCTTAGCCTTCCTGACGTTTTGACGCCTCCAAGGCTTTACACCCGATTCAGATCCGAGTAAACAAGTCACTCGTCCCTTTTTGTACTTGCTCCTTCAAGGCTTTGCACCGACAGTGAATTAGCCCACCATTGCTGGCAGCTGCCTCTCTTGCTGTTTGTTCAGCTTCAGAGGGTTACACCTCACTGACCGTGTGTCCGAAGACCTTTGCCTTCCTGGTCTTTGACTCTCCAGGGATTTCCCCCTGTGTAGAGCTGCTTGACCCCTTCGGGTCAACTCCCCTCTCTCTGTTTTGACAGCCTGAAGGTTTTATCTCACTACACAGATTGGCATGGCTAAAACTTGCTTTTTACGGCAATCGCTACCATCCCTCCTGAGTTTCTGGCCGGGGTTTACACCCGGTCCCTTTGTCACGCTACTTGCAAATGCAAGACGGAGTTGATCTATATTTCATCATAGGCTTTTATGTCTCGTTTTGTCAATCAAAAGCGTAACGCTAAAGGCACAATCTTGATAAGTTTTTAACATGTGAGATGCGAGTCTCTGGAAACCAAAAGCGGAGAACTAGCGAGCAACAGCACTTAACCGTCAATCAAGTCCGGGTAGTCGGGGTTATTATCGACATCGCCGCCAATTAACTCATTCAGCCAGGGGTTGAGGTTCATCAGGCCATAGCCAGAGCCACGCAAGGGCAGCTCGGCGGGCATCAGTGAAGTCGCGCCAATCCGCAAGACGGGATCGCGCTGGCCGCGAAAGATAAAGCGGCTGATTGGTGTCAGTTCGTCGAGATTATACTGCAAGGTGCCGCCATAATAGAGCGCGCCAATGCCGAATTGCAGGCTTTGCAGATTGGCGGGGGCATTGCCCAGACGATCTTCAGGGGCCGGTGAGTTATAGCTGGCTGAAGTGGCATCGACGGTTTCTGTCAGCACATAAGCAAAGCGATGCTCAGACAAACGATCAAAGCGGCCGATTAAATTCAAAACCGAATTATAATCATGGTTGAGACGGGTTTCAGGCTTGGTCAATAATTGATCAGCTGGGATCTGGCCAAGATAAGAGCGGGCTGAATCCAAAAACTCCTGAGCATCGGGGGAATACGATCCACTCAGACGACGGATGGGGGTTTCGGTACTGGCCACAGCCATCTCGCGGGCTGCGGATCTGGCGGCAGCATTCAGGTTTTGCAGGGAGATCATGGCATGACCAAAATAACCCACTGCCAGCATCATTACCAGTAGCAAAGGCAAGACCAAACCCATTTCGATCAGGGCCTGTCCACGTTGAAAGTGTCTGGATTTTAATTTTCGCATCAATGCCCGACCTGGCTCGGGGTATCACCTTCGATAGCCATCAATTGGGGTGAGTACCAGTTCATGGTGACATAAGAAGTCAGGCCAATACCATTGCGGTCGGGGCGTTTGAGCAATTGGGCGGCAGCATTGGAAGTCAGCTCAAAGCGTTGCAAATACTTCAGCAAGGCTGCCCCGCCATCGGAATGGCTGGCTTTGGTTTCGATCTCAGCAAAGGTCTTGCCAAACATACCCTGAATCGAAGCGGCCTCGTTAGCATAGACAAAGCCGCCAATATTGGTATTGCCACTACTGCTGCTTTCAACCAAATCCGTATTGTCAGCCAGCACATCCTCGATATTCTGACGTAGGATCGGATCATTGAGTTCGTCATAGCCCTGGATATTGAGGGCATAGCCCAGCCGGGCGGCTTCCCGCACAGCGGTTGGCCCCTGGCGTTCGAGCCATTTATACCAGGCTTGCAGAGCCAGACGCTCGCGGTGCAATTTGACGGCGTGTTTATAAGCTGAATTGGCATGCTTGAGGTAAGCGTCTTTGTATGACTTGACCTTATCCAAAGTCGGATTGCCGGGATCCGGCTCACCGGGAGCGGGAGGCACATAGACATAACCTTGACCGGCCACAAAAGCCTGAAAGGCGATCGCCTGGGCTGCCCGGATTTCGGCCTGGGCAATAATTGACTCCTGGGTCATCGCGGCACGGACCAGCGTATCCATGTGGTGCTTATTAATTTTAACTGAGACCGCTGCCAAAGCCGCTGCGTCGACGGCGTTCTGAGTCTGAATGCGTGAATTGATCATATAGCCCACGTCATAGACCAGCAAAGCCGCTCCAGCGAGTACGATCACCATAAAAGCAACATAGGGGATCACCTGTCCCCGCTGAGAAGATCGACGTACTGAATCGCCCTGAAAAAAGCGTGATTGCTTCACTGACTCTCCCCCCCGAAGCTCTGGCGCAGATTGCTATCGGTTTGATTGGCGATGGTTTCCATGGTTGAAGCGACCTGACCTGCGATTTTATCAGCACCAGGCCCCAGAAGCGCTTTCAAAGGTTCGGTAAAACCTTTAAATGGGTTCAGCAAGTCCACCAGCCCCATACCGGCCTGGATTTTTTTGAAGTTTTCACCTACCAAATGCATACGAGCAAATTGGCCAGCTTCTTTTTCGGTGTTCTGATTATAGTCACTCAGGTCCCAGCCGCGATCATCATAAAATTCTTTGAGATTAGCATTGGGTGGCTCCAGTCCGAGCACCTTATCACCCTGAGCGGCACCGCCAGTGTCATCCGCCATCTGGGTATCAGCATCTAAGATCCCGTTGGGTAGGCCTTCTAAAAGTTTGAGCCAGGGCAAAACACCCGAGGCCTGATAACGGTAGCTGACTTCAGAATAAGTCTGGGGACGCTCAGAGCCACTGTCGCGAATCTCACGCCGCAGATGCATTTGGGCACCCAACTCACGGGGTTGATCCGAGCCCGGCTGACCAGAAATCAAATTGGCCAATACGTCTAAGCGTTGAGCGGGCTTGGTCAGACGAACCTGAGTGCCATTGTCGCGTTCTTCGCTGCGGGCAGTGATAGTGTCGATCCAAACTTGACCGCTGCGCTGCTTGTATTGCTCAAGCGTATACTTGGCGGCATCAAAATCAGGGTTGCGGCGGACGGCGGCGACCCGAGCAGCCTGAAAAGCAAGGCCATTCATTTGCGCTTTTTGCATATAAGAAAGGGTCAGCATCACCGTGCCCAGGGTCAATAAGAGCAAAATCGGCAAGACAACAGCAAACTCAACAATACCCTGACCCTGCTCTTCTTTGAGTAGGCCAGTCAGTCGTTTAAATTTGATTGGGATCACTGTCTTTAACATCTTGTCTCCTTATAACAAACGCGGTAAAAACCAGATCGCGGCGATTGCCCCCCAGGAAATCGCGACCCCGTAAGGCATCGGCTTGGTATCAGACTCTTGTAGCTCTAGCTCCGGTCGCATGCCGGGGGTGATCGCGGCATACAATGCACGCCAAACCCGCTGTAGGGTTTTGATCAGGGTGCCGTGGGCTAAGGCCCAAAACACAGCAAAAATGCCACCCATAATCATCCCATAATACAGAGCAGAAACCGTCAGTCGCCAGCCCAGCAAGGCGCCTACTGCCGCAGCTAACTTAACATCGCCACCTTTCATAGCGCCGAGCAAGCCTAAGACCAAATAAATCGTAAAGGCCAATAGCAAGCCCAGAAAGCTATCTGCCAGGCCCCACCAGCCAAACTGAATCGTGTTCACAATCAGGCCCAGCAAAATCGCTGGCAAGGTCAGCCAATTGTAAATTTTCTGGCGCCAGAGGTCGGTCACGGTCGCAATCAGACCCACGCCAGCTAAGATCCAGTGTGCGTAAATAATCATACTCTTAGTTTAACATCCTGATTGCGCCTTTTAGGTCTACAAAAACAACAAAGGCCCGGCTCTTGCCGGACCTTTTTAGATAGCATGCTTGCAATCAAAAGCGAAGCTTATTTGCCGCCGCTGACACGCTGCAGTTCAGCGTCAACGCGGTCAAAGGCACCGTCGGTACCGTTAGATAAGCGCGAGCCGATCGATTGAACGACGCCAATCGCGACCACAGAAATCAGAGCCAGAATAATTCCGTACTCGACCATGCTCTGGCCTTCTTCTTCTTTTAACAATTGAATAATTTGATTCATCATAACTCTGATTCCCCTTTCTTATTTCGCGCCGTTAAGCTTGCCGAGGGCACTATCTACTTTATCAAAAGCGCCGTCATTGCCATTGGATAAACGTGAACCGATTGATTGAACGACGCCAATCGCGACCACAGAAATCAGGGCCAGGATAATTCCGTACTCGACCATACTTTGGCCATCTTCTTCTTTTAACAGTTGCATAATTTGCTCTAACATTTTCTCTATATCTCCCTACAAATTTAATTTGCTCTCATGTTTTGATTATAGTCGTTCCCTTGTGAGATCTGAACCCCACAAAGTTAAGGGCTGTTTAAGTCCCGAGAAACATTATATTAAACTTTGGGCGATCACTCAATTAACAGTATCTGTACACGGCGAAAGCAAGGCGACTGCCTGAAAGAAGATAAAGCAAAGCTTTTAAGAAGCTAGCTTTATATATAAGGGTGGGGTTTTGAAAGTGAGCATTGGCAAAGGCCAAAAAATAAAAAAAGTGTGCCTGGCAGGAGTCGAACCTGCGACACCCGGCTTCGGAGGCCGGTACTCTATCCACTGAGCTACAAGCACATTTAATGAGCCTGTATCGTAGCATATTTGAAGATCACTTAACAGCAGTTTCTAACAAAGTAAAACGAAAAGTGCAGAGAGGCTTTTATCTAAGCGTCTTCCCTAAAAACCCGTAGGTAACGACTCCATTCAAGCGCAGCTCTCAATGACTTTCTCAGGCTAGATTAAGCAAATCTCACACCCCGGAATTCTCATGCTATAATGCCCAGCAAGATTTAAGCACCAGAAAGGATCTTTCACTCGTGGAATCAATTCAACTCAAACGCCCGGTGGCTGTCAAAGCCATCGTCACCGAAAAATTCAAAACCGAAGCAACCAAAGAAATTCAGCAGGCATTGCAAAATTTCGATCTGGCTCTGCAACAACTTGAGTTCCAGGGCAAACGTGCTCTGACCGATCTTGAGAAAAACCCTGAAGTTCAAAACAAAGATCAAGCTCGCCAAAATGTACAGGCTCAAATTGAGCAGCAGCGTGGGCAAATCAACCAGCAAAAAGCTGAGTTGCTGCAACGTCTGAACATGATCTCTCAATTAGAGATGGACAGCGAGTTCCTGCAAGCCACTGTGGATAACTATGTGGAAATCAACGTAGGGGACAACCTCTACGAAAAACTTTCGAATACAGAAGTGATTGTAAAAGATGGAGTTGTTATCGAAATCCGCGGACAAGAATAGTCCATTTTCCCTACTTGGGAAAATTATCGCTCCACACGGTCTCAGGGGAGCACTCAAAGTCCATTCATTGAGTGATTTCCCTGAGTACTTTTCTGAAATCAAAGAAGTCTATTTAATAGAGCACCCTGACGCACTCACCGGTCAGGGGCCTTTTGAATTGGTACAGGTGCAGCATCAAAAAGCACAGCAATATTTATTTACGCTGAGCGATTTCACGCAACGTAGCCAGGCTGAAGCCGTCAATAAGCAGTTTCTGGCGATCCCGTCAGATCAAGAGCCTGAGCTCGCTGCTGGGGATTTCTATATCCGTGACTTGATCGGCTGTCAGGCCCAAAACGAGGCCGGAGAAGTGCTGGGCACCATCACACACTATGTACAAGGGCTTCAGGATCTATTGGTCTTAGAAACCCCCGATGGCAAAGAGCATTGGATTCCTTTTGTTGAAGAACTGGTCCCCAGTTTTGACTTAGACAAACAACTGGTGATCATTCGCCCACTGCCAGGGCTTCTGGATTAGTGAAGCCCCTTCACATTCAGGCCCCGGTTTATGGTTCCTCTGGCTATGCTGCCGCCGCCCGCGAGTTTTGCTTAGCACTGGCGCAGCAGCCGATCGAACTCAGCCTCGAGCCACTCCACTGGCGCAGTGGCTTTGATATCCAGGAAAGCCGAGAACGCTATCAGGCGCTCAAAGCGCTCGAAGCTCCGGCCAATCCAGAGGCCACTCTCTTGCACTGGAGCATTGCCTCTGAGTTTGTGGGCCGGCAGGGTCGCTTTAAACGTGCTCTGGGGCATTGTATTTTTGAGACCGATCGCCTGATTAGCTCTTTTGTCACCGGCTGCAATAGTCTCGATGGCTTAATCGTGCCCACCGCCTTCCATCAGCAAGCCTTTCAAGATTCAGGCGTCACCGTTCCGATCGCAGTGATCCCCGAAGGTGTAGACTGTCAGCGTTTTCAACCAGAGGGCCGTCGTTTAAAGGCTATCGCTGAAAAGCGTTTTACTTTCTTATTCGTAGCCCAACTCTCTTATCGCAAAGGTTTTGATCTGGTTCTCAAGGCTTTTTTGGACTTATTCGCCAATCAAAACGATGTACAATTGGTGATGCGCTGCTACTTCAAAGACGATAGCCCCCAGGATTTTGATCAGGTCGCAAGCTTTATTAAAGATTTTTGTCAGCAATACCACCCGGGACCCCGTCGCCAAAACATCGCCTTACTCACCCCGGTAGCAGATCTGCATCTGCCCGCTTTGTATCGCAGCGCCCAGGTTTTATTGGCTCCCTTTCGGGGCGAAGGCTGGGGCCTGCCTATTATTGAAGCCCTGGCAAGCGAAACCCCGGTGATCACCACTGGCTGGGGGGGGCCGATGGCTTATCTCAATCCTGAAATCGCTGAGCTTTTGCCTTATCAATTACAGCCTATCCCAGCGCAAGTACCTGCTGAGATGCTTGGTCAACACCTGATAGCCGCCCGGGATCAAGGCCATCTGCTAGCAGAACCCAGTCTAGAAGCGTTAAAATACGCAATGGAAGCGAGCTATTGTGATTATCTGCTCGCCAAAGCCAAAGCAGTCGCTGGCCGCGAGCATCTTGCCACTCACTGGAGCTGGCAGCAGGCTGCACAACAATTCGTGAAATGGATCGATACCGATGACAAATAAATCTTCTCAAACAAGCTATATATTGATCGGCCTGGTTTTATTAGTGCTCATAACCGGGATCGGTTTTGCAATCTCGGATCAAATGCAAACCGGCCCACCCGGTGAGCAAAGCGCCAGTGCCACCCCGGCACCAGACATGAGCGGGGGCCTGGAAGGGAAAATGGCCCCGGACTTTGAATTAAGCAATGCCGCAGGTCAAAAAGTGACTTTGGCCCAGTACCGTGGCAAAGTCGTTTTTCTCAATTTTTGGGCGACCTGGTGTGAGCCCTGCAAAGAAGAAATGCCTTCGATGGAGCGTCTTTACCAAAAAATGAAAGGCCGCCCTTTTGAAATTTTAGCTGTCAGTCTAGACACCAAGGCCGAAAGCGTCGTACCAGCCTTTTTTGAAAAAACCAAAATCAGCTTAAGCTTTCCTATTTTGACAGGCCAGGGTCAGGAGATTGCCAAGCAAAAATACCAGACCACGGGTGTGCCTGAAAGCTTTATCATTGACGCCGACGGCAAGGTCATTAAACATGTGATTGGCTCGTACGAATGGGATAGTGCACAAATTATGGACTATTTTGAAACTTTAATCAAAGAAATTTAGTCTCTGGATCAAGAGGGAGGGTCATCATGAAACAGAAACTGATGTTAATGCTTGCTTGTCTTTTGTTCAGTTTTCATTTGTTGGCCTGTACCATGCCCTTGCCGGTCGATGTCCAAAGCGACCCAAGCTCAGTGCCCGGCGGAAATCGGCCAGGACTTCCGATTGAGAGTCTCAACGGTAAGAGTCCTTTTGTACAATCATTGACCCCATTGCAAGCCACTTATAATCAGCAAAACCTGAGCTACCTCAATCTCGACACCTGCTTTACTGAACGCGCAGATTGCTTTAATCAATTGTTTTTACCACTGAACTCCCAAATCCGCTATGATTTCTTTTTTTCCGATGCTTCACCCGTGATTGGCCAAAGCCCGGTCTTTAATACGGCCGAAAGTATTAGCAATAGCTCCCCCTTCCGGCGCATGATTCGCGTCACGGTACCCGACGGCTATCGGGCCAATACGATTCGCTCAGCGGAAGATCTGCTCGCCAGTCGTTTTCGTACCGAAGACTTGCAGCGAGTACAAAACAACCCTGTCTTCAGTCAAACAGTGACTGTACCTGAAGGATTAGTTCAGGGGGAAGCCTGGCAGCAAAATCAAAAAGTAAGCTATTTTGAACTTGGAGACGTGCCTTACTCACCTCAGCGCAATCAACTTGGTTTTGGGGTCGTCTATTTTTTGCTTAATAATGATCGTACCCCCCTGCCCTCTCGTCCCAATCCGATTTTCGACTCGGCTCCCGGCGACTTGCTTTATAGTCCAATTCGGCAAGTTTTCCGCGTCTTAGCCTTTGATCAAGTCAGCAGTCTAAGCAATGATCCCGCTCGCCGGATTCGCTCTCAGGAAGAACTCTTAGATGCTATCAACCTGGGTCTGTTTCAATTGGAAGAAACCCAGGACTTTTTTAATTACCCTGTCGTGGCGAAAAGCGCCTTGAATCCTGACCAAAACCCGGAGATTTTCTCACTAAAAATCGCTAATCTAGCTGACTTCCCTCCGTTGCCGGCTAATCGCTACTATACCCTCTGGGCCAGTAACCAATTAAATCAAGCCCGGCTTTTACTGCGTTTTCGTTCTCAGAACGGCGTCCTGGTTGCTGAAGACCTGGGCAAACTACAAGCTGGAGATAGCCTTTTTCGCTTTTCTCAGACTGAGCTCAATCAGATTCGACATTTTTTGCTGACAATCGAAGAGCCGGAAGCCACTCAACCCGTAGGAAGCACCTTGCTTGAGCTCAGCTATACTGGCCAAAAAACCCTGAATTTAGCCGTGCCCTTTGCAGAGCGCTACAGCGTGCTGCAAACGGGTCAGTTTTTGTTAGCAGACCCACGTCCTGACCCAAACCCCCAACACAATGCAGGCTTCTGGCTGGCACAACGCACAGACGATAACACCACAGATCCTCCCCTGAATGCGGACTTGGATCCAGGCTTAATTTTGTCACTGCCCCCTCGGGGCTGGGTTTATCAATCCTGGCTCCGGGTCAATCAAAGCACGAATTTGTGGTTGAATGCAGGTGCCTTTCGCGAAATCAATCAAAAGGATCAAAGCTCGCTCTATTCAGATCCGATCAGCTATCGCTTTCCAGGGGAACTGTTTTTTCAAAATGCACCGTCAGAATTGTTTTTCCCACTCAATCTGGTCAGCACAGGCGAGCGAGAGTTGGTGGTGTCACTGGAGCCAGATAATATTGAGGCAACAAGCCCTTATTTTGTGATGTATCGTCGTATTATCGACAAAAACATGAGCACTTTACGCAATCAAGATTTACCAGCTCAAACGATCCGCTTTCCGAGCTTAAACCTGCGCCTGGAACCCACTGATGCATCGTGAGCAGTAGGGATTGGGCGCTTTTTTTAGACGCCGAAACTGACTTAAAAACAGGCAATTTCAAACAGGCCCTGACGCAATACCAACAAATCTCGGACCTGGGAGCAGACAATTACTTACTCAGTCACCGACTGGGCTATTGCCTCAGCAAAACCGCTGAGTTTAGACCGGCTCTGTTTTATTTAAAGCAAGCACTTAGCCAAAAACCTGAATTCTGCGAAACCCACCATAGCCTGGCAGAAATTTACACTTATCACCTGATTGATTATCAACAGGCCAAAAGCCACTGGGAACAGTATTTACAAGCCTTTCCTGAGAGTTCTTATGCCTGGGATATACTCGGGCATGTGCTCTACCAACAACTCGAACTCACAGAGGCTCTGGCAGCCTACGAACGCGCCTTTAATCTCCAAAGCCAATGGCCTACCCTGCAGCGTTTGCTCTACACCAGTTTACGCATCAACCCACTACAGACACACAATGATCTGGCCCAACAGCGGGTACAAGACTATCTAAAGTACAGAGATTACCCTACTTACACCCACCCAGGTCATAAGCGCAAGCGTCTGAAAATCGCTTATTTATCTGGTGATATTTGCCAACATGCAGTCGCCTATGCTCTCACACCTTTGCTAGCTAACCACTGCCGTGAGCGTTTTGAAGTGGGCTGTTTTTCGACAGGCCCTCAGATAGATCAGCTCACAAACTATTGTCAGACAACAGCCGACTTTTTTAAGGATCTCAGTCAACTCTCGGCCGCTGAAATCGCTGCTGAGATTTATCGGGCCAGGATAGATATCGTGATCGAACTTTCCGGTCATACCCGTCACAGCGCTTTAGAAGCTTTACTGTACAAGCCCGCCCCGCTACAAGTTTCTTATTTGGGCTACCCAGGCAACACCGGAATCAGCGGAATTCGGCCCATCAGTATTGCTGAGTTCAAAACCAGCGATTCAGACACTGTCGCAATGGCTCCCCCCTATAAAGGCTTCGACAAGCAGCGCTTTCAGCCTTACCCTACGCATCGCCAATCTCTACCAGCCTTATCCACTGGCTATCTGACCCTGGGTTCTTTTAATGAACTCGGTAAACTGGGCCCCCCGGTCCTCTCTTGTTGGGCACGGATTCTGAAGCGCTTGCCCACAGCGAAATTAATGGTCTGCCGCGATCAACTCAAAGACAGTAAACAAGCCTTTATCAGAGTCTGTCAAATAGCCGGAATCGATCTGCAGCAGATCATCTTCATTGCAGACTTTCAATTGCAGGTCTATGATCAAGTCGACTTTGTTCTGGATAGTTTCCCCTATACTGGCTCCACGGTCAATCTTGACGCTGCCGCCATGGGCGTACCGGTACTGACTCTGGCGGGGGAAGGGCAGCGGGGCCAGGAAGGCGCACATATTAACCGATTACTGGGCTTAAAGTCCTGGATCACGCAGAGTCTACAAGCTTACGAAGATCAGGCCGTTGCTCTGGCACAGGATCTAGCGACTTTGGCATCATTAAGGCAAAGTCTGCCTCAACGCCTACAAGACTCAGCTCTCAGAGACCATGCCCACTGGACCCAAAATTTGGAACAGGCACTCTGGCAAGCCTGGCAAAACCGCCATACTTAAAGCTGCCCAAAGCCAGTGGTCCAACCGGCCACATCTAGAGCCAGGCTACCAAAACCAGTCACAGCAGAGACCACTTGTGCGCGGCCTGGCAAAAACCCGGTCACACCAGAGACGACATTCAAGCCAATTTGCAAGCCAGCAACAACCTGAGCAGTCCGATTGTCTGCTTGATTGGCCTTGTGGAGTTTTTTGGTATTGTCATAGATCGCCACAGAGCAGCCCACAGCATTGACCACAGGCAAGACTTTTTCTGTCAAAACTTTGGCGACATGGGGCTGGGTCAGGCGACCGATCAGCGGCGCTTTCATGACATGTTTAGCAACTGTGGATAAGCGCTGTGAGCCTTCGATTAATTGGACCGAGCCAGTCATCAAACGAGAGCCAGCACTAGCCAAGACTCCTTCTGAGCGAGCCAGCTGTAGCAAGCCTTGCTGCAGACGGGTCGAACGCACCAGATCGCTGATTGCATCAGCCGCTTTAAGGGCTTCATGTGGCAGGGTCAGGATTGTGCCGACAGCATTGGTACCTGCAGCGCCGTAGCCAGCTTTGCTAGCCAATGAATCCACCCAGCTATCTGACTCCAGGCTCGCCGCTGTTTCAGGCGCAGCAGCAATCGGCTCGGCCTGCAAACGAGGCAGATCAACTGCTATGTACTGATTGAGCAGCACTGGCTGATCGCCAATGCGTGGTGTATTTAAAACCGTAGACATTCAAATCTCCTTAGCTTACTTATAGCTCTGTGTCGCAAGAACTGAGTTAACAGAAAGCCAAGTTAAAATTAATTTTGCTTTAAGGGCAAGCTAAAGATCAAGGTCCAGACCGCTCACAAACTGGCTAAAACGTGGGTCTTTTACTAGTTCACCCTCAGAGAGTGCCGTTTGCAATTGTGCATCGGAGAGGTTCCAGCGTTGATAATCCTGGGCCAATTGCCCGTCTAAATAGTGCGCGTACAAATAACGCTTGCCGCGCCCTACGCTCGGTGGTGCCAAAGGATTGGCTGCCCAGGAAGCACCACCATTGCGGACTTTGCGTTCAAACTGAGCAAAGCCCCGCACGGGGATATGAAAAATCTCAAAGGCTTGCTGATCGGGCCAAAAATCGTCTGCTTGCATCCCTGCGACAGAATGATTGCCATGATGCACCACAATCTCGGCTTCCCCCCGATGACAGAGCTTAGACGACAATGGCTCCCCCAAAAAATTGGTCGACTGCTGCTGCCTATACAAGCAACGCTGCCAAAAAGGGGATTGACCCGGAGCCAGGACCCAATTGTGGCGACGCGCCACCACCAGGCGGTAAGCGGCGGGCACATTCATTAACACCGTCTTGAGGTCCCCCTGATCAGACCACCAGAACTCATCAGCGTCATTGTTGATGACCCAATCTGCCTGATGCTCAAGATAGGCTCGGCGAGCCAGCCCAGTAACCCACGGACCCTGGTGACGCTGAAGACTGCTTTGGTTAAAGAACTGCAACCAGCCCAGATCTTGAAAATGCTGCAAGATCTCAGGGGTTTGATCGACCGAGCGGTGGTTCAAAACCAAAAAGAAATCCACGCCCTGGGCCCGATGGTAAGCCAATTGCAGCGGCAAGATATCCTCTTCATCACGCACCACCAGGGTCATAATTAATTTAGGCATCTTTAGACAGCACTTTTAGACGCAGGCCTGGCGTTCGACAGACACACCGGCCTAGCTCAACAAAGCTTGTTTGATACGGGCAAAGCCTTCTGTAATCTGCTGCTCAGAAGTCGAAAAAGAAATCCGCAAATGGCCAGGAGCTCCAAATGCGGAGCCTGGGACCACAGCAACCTGAGCAACTTCCAGCAAAAACTCAGCCAGGGCATTGTCATCAGCAAAACGCTCGCCCAAATAACGGGAAGCATCCGGGAAGAGATAAAAAGCCCCTTCAGGTTTCACACAATCAAAGATCTCAGTGCAGAGCGGATAAGCCAGCTCAAAGCGTTTTTGAAAAGTCTGCTGCATATCAGCCATGATCGACGTATCCATTTGCAGCGCCTCTACCGCACCATATTGGGCAAAGGTACAGACATTGCCTGTCAAATGGCTATTCATCTGATTGATAACCTTGATCATCTCGACGGGTGCGACCAGATAACCGACCCGAAAGCCGGTCATACAATAGGATTTTGAAAAGGTCTGCGAGGTCAAGACCCAGGGCTCAAAAGCAGGATCCAAGGCAGCTATGCTAATATGTTTGGCCTGATCATAGACTAGCCCTTCATAGGCCTCATCAGAAATCACATAGACCTGATGTTCAAGAGCCAAATTGCCGATGGCTCTCAGATCGGCTTCAGAATAAACTGCCCCCGTTGGATTATTGGGGCTATTGATCAAAATAGCTTTGGTCTTGGGCGTGATGGCAGCCCGAATCGCATCGAGATCCGGTTGATGATCTTGGGTATCGACAAAGACAGGGACACCACCAGCTAATTTGATGCCTTCAGGGAAGGTCACCCAATAGGGCTTCAAAACGATCACTTCATCACCGGGATCACAGATGGCCTGAAACAAGAGATACAAAATTTGCTTGGAGCCATTGGCCACCAACACATTTTCAGCCTGGGCGGCAATGCCATTCTCTGTCATGACTTTTTTGGCAATCGCTGCGCGCAAGGCGGGCTCACCGGCCACGCCACCATATTTGGTTTTGCCGGTTTGCAAGGCCTCAATCGTGGCCTTTAAAATGGGCTCTGGAGAATTAAAGTCGGGCTCACCAGCATTAAAAGAAATAATTGGGCTGCCGGCTGCTTTGAGTTTTTGCACCTGCCCCATCAGTTTGGTAGTGCTCGATTCTGAAATTTGCAATATACGCTGTGACAAGGGCATGGTCGACGAAGAAGATGACATCAAGGGCCTCCAGAGTGGTTTTCTTCATTATACAACCGTGCCATAATAAACGGATGCGTGAATCTTTGAAAATTTGGCTCTTTTGTCTCTTGCTCAGCTCTCTCTTCTCACTCAACCTGCCGGCACAAGCCCAAAACCAGGCAAAGCCAGATCAGAGTGCGGGTCAAATCTTTACTAAACTCAAGGGCCGAGCCTTTTATAGCCCTGACGGTCATTATTTGGTGAGCTACCAGAATACCCAGATTGATTTTTGGGACACTAAGGGAGAAGTTTTCAAACGCCAATTGCGCTTCTCCGGGGCCATCCACTCCCTCAATTTCACCCCCGATGGGCGCCATCTCGCTGTCAGTAGTGGCCAGGGGGTTTACGAGGTTTTTCGTCTGCCAGCCTTCAAAAAAATCGCCCACCTAACAGAAGCAGCCGAGGGCATGGTGTCTTACCCTTTTGCATTAAGCCCCGATGGCCAGTATCTCAGCCTGGTTCATATTGACTCCCAGAGCAGCCAAATCAAGCTCCAATTGCGGGTTTGGCATGTGCCCAGTCAACGCCGGATCCAGGCCCTACGGATTGGGAGTTTCGCCAATCCCTTGCCCGGTCACTTCCCTAGCGTAGGCCTGGCTTACCACCCCCTGGGACAGTTTTTAAGTACGGCCCTGGAATGGCCAAATCCGGAGACCCCACGCGATCTGATGGTCTATGATATTCAGCGAGGGCGCTGGCGTTATTGGTTACCGGGTAGTCCCCCTCTCGCTTATAGCCAAAACGGACGTTACTTTGCCTATTTAAGCCTGCAAGCCAAAGATCAGTGGCGCATTCGCCTCTGGCATACGCCGAGTAAGCTCTTGAAAACGCTGCCTCAAGCGATTGCCGATCCCCAGAGTGCCAGTTTGAGTCTGAGTCCTCAGGGCGATCAACTGGCTTTTTTAGGGCCGGCGCATATGAATCACCGCCAGCTCACAGTGCTCTCGACAGCCAGCTTAAAGGTCTTGCTTGAAGTGCAATTGCCCGAAGCGGTAGATACCCTCAGTTTTCATTCCAGCGCCCGGTCACTTGTGGCTTCTAGCCTAAGTAATCCCGAATTTCGGCCCCGGCGTTACGATTTTAAACGGTAAATCTCTATGGCACTTTCTTTCACTTTATCTCCCCGCAGTCGCTGTTTGGTCGGCCTGCTTTGCCTGTTATTGCTTAGCAATTGCAAAAGCAGCGGCTGCTCTACTTATGGGAGTCGCCTGCCACTCAATGGGATCGATATTTTTGGTTTGGGCCGCAGTGCAGAGCCCCCAAGCAGTGATTGGGAGCCGCTCGAAAAAGAGTTTGCGGCCGTTTTGAGAACACCCGGCGGCTATGGCAGCCCACGTAATCAGCAAGTCAGCCCAGGGATTGTTTATAGTCAGTTTGCGCACAGCAGTGGCGACCCACGCTATCATTTGCGAGCTATTTTGCTTCACCCCAAAGCCTTTAAGCAAATGCAAGTGCTCTTCTCGGATCAGCTCGATCACCCACTTTACTCTCAGGCGATTTGGCAGCGCCCCGAGGTGATCGGCTTGATGTCCTGGTGCTTTTTTGGTCGCATACCGGCTGGCGATATGATTGGCAAACGTTGCACAAGCAGTGGCCGCTATTGCACATCGGGTATCTACCACAACGCCGAAAAACGCACGGGCAAAGATATCAATCAACGCTATTCAATCGCCATCAATCATGCCGGACAGGCGCGCTTGTTTCGCGGAGGGCTGGGCCCTGATTCAGGTAAATGGTACCGATTATCGATGGGCGGTGGAATCTTACTCTTTGATCAGCAAAAATCCCCTGAGCTTTACCGCCTGGCCGGTCAGAGTGGCTGGCTAGCTAAGTATCTCAGCGCCCAATATAATCACCTGGATATCGTGCGCAGTGGACAGGCCGGCGATCCCAAACGCGCTGCGCCTCGTTCTGCAATCGGTATTTTAAAAGGCGGCTCACTGGTCTTTGTCAATCTGGGCGAAGGCAAATACCGCTTTAATGGAGGCGCCACTCCAGCGCGCATGGCGGGCTTAATGAAAGCCCTGGGAGCCACTCAGGCTGTGATGTTTGATGGCGGAGGAGCACCCCAGATTTTACTCAAAAATCGCCAGGGCCATTTGCTTGAGCGCACTTATCCAGAAATCACCAATACCTCTAACTACCAATATAATTATGCCTATTTAACTCTCAAAAAACCGGAATAATGGGTCCAAGACAAACCCAAATCAAACCAGCAGCAAAGCAAATTATCAGGGCTAGCTAGCCGTGTTTAAGCCCAGCAACTGTTATAATAAGGGCAACAAAACTTAAACAGGAGGTAGAGTCATTTGATGCCAAACGACCCTGCAGCACACGAACTCTCTGCCTACGAACGCGCAGGCCTTGAAGGCAAAGATCCACGCTGTATTCCGATCAGAATGGATCAACCCCTGCCGATTGGCGCAGAGATCACTACCCCTGAATATACCCAGGCTGAGCACAAAATCTGGGAGCAACTCTATCGCCGCCAACGTGAGATTTTACCTGGGCGGGCCTGTGAAGCCTACCTCAACGGGCTCGACAAGCTCGACTTGCCCCATCATCAGATTCCCAAACTATCTGAGCTGAGTCATAAATTGGAGCTGGCCACCGATTGGCAAATTGCACGCACACCGGGCTTGCTGCATGAAGAAGACTTTTTCAAACTCTTATCTCAGCGGGTCTTTCCTTCGACAGACTATATTCGTGAAGCCCATGAACTCGACTATACTCCCGCCCCCGATCTCTTCCATGATGTCTTCGGTCACTTGCCCATGATTACCGAACCTGACTTTGCTGATTTTTATCAGATGTATGGCAAAGCCTCTTTGCAAGCCAGCGGCAGTAATCGCCGCAAGCTAGAACGCTTTCACTGGTTTACAGTTGAGTTTGGACTGGTCTACGAGCAGGGCGAGCCCCGGATCTACGGCAACGGAATCGCTTCCTCATATAACGAAACCTTTCATGCCCTGGGTGATGTCGTCGAGCGACGGCCCTTTGACCCGGTTCAGATGGCTGAACAAGAATACGAAGTCTGGCACCTGCAGCCGGTACTCTATGTTGTCGAGTCTCTGGAGCAGCTCAAAGCGGGCTTCAAAGACTGGGCCAGACAGGACTTAGGACTGTTGGAATGATTGAGCTTCGGGATCTGCATGGATCTGATGGCTCAATCGATGCTATCATAAACTTATGATACGCGAACAATTATCACAACCGAAGGGTTTGAATTTATGAAACGTCTTAAGGCCCCTTTAGCTTACGCTTTTATCGGCATCCTGGCATTAAGCGCCTGCCAACCGACACCCACCACTCTAGATCCGACCCCAACGGCCAGCAGCCCCCCTCAAGCCACGCCCACGCCTCAGGCCAGCACGAGTGCTGAGCCCATTCCAATCAGCACACCCGCCCCGACACCTGAGCCCATAGCGACGCCTACGCCTATACCCACAGCAGAGCCCACCCCGACCCCGGTGCCGACAGCAACGGATATCTCTATTCCCAGCGCCAGCCCAACTTCAACCCCTACCCCCAGCGCAACACCTGAAGCGACAACAGGAACCATTACCGTCGATGTTTTCGATGACAATACCAATCTGGTTTCTGCTGCTCAGGTCACTGTAAAAAGCGCCGCTGATGACTCTTTCAGCGAAACCACATTTACTAACGAAGGCGGACATTTCATCTTAAAAGATCTGCCTCTCAACACAACGCTGAATATTAAGGCCACAGCCCCAGGCTATACGACCCGAGAGCGCCTCTTGGCTGTCAGTGTTTTTACGCCTGAGAAAACCCTTGAGTTCAAAGGTGATGATGCCATTTCTAATCGTCCAGAAGTGATCGAAGTCAAACAAGGGAACGCGATTAACACAGCCTACCAACCCCTTGAAATGAGCTTCAGTGAGGGCTTAGATCGCGAAAGTTTTGAACGCTCTTTTGCTTTGCAGCTCGATACGACATCTTCGACTAATTTTAAAGTCGGAACACCGACTCCGGTTGGGACCAGTATTGGAGGCAACCAAAACAATGTCGTCTTTGATATTCAACAGTTTAATGTCGAATGGGACACCAGTAAAACCGTTCGTCTGACTCCCCAGTTTGGCTGGCCACAAACAAGTCGCGATGATTATCGGATTGTTTTGAATTACCGTAAGAATGGCGACCCGAAGGGCGGAGGCATCAAGGACTCCGGCGGAACCTCTGCCCGTGAATCCTTTATTTCTTCAAGTTCGGGTGGAGATACAGATACTGCCACAACCACTGAGAGTGGGCCCTTTCGAGTAGGCAATCAATATAAGGCTTTTTGGCGTTTACGAATCAATACCAGTCCGACACCGATCAAACTGGATCGTGTTTCCGTAACCAAATCCCCCCAGGATATCTTGACGCTAGATTTTGATAATGATCTCAGTTTTACGCTCCCCAATGGAGCCAGTGTCGTTGGTGGAGCGGGTGGCCAGGCCTCCAATGCCCCGGCAGCAACCGGAGGTGTTAGCGCAACTGATGCAGCCCAAAACTATGTCATGAACTGTGGCGGTCCCAATTTAGTTTGGCCCGCAGGCACAGTGGCCATTTATGCAACACAGCGACAGGTGCAAATCATAGTACCTGCCGGGACAGACCTCTTGCCAGCAGGTACCGAGTGTAATTTAACCGTCAATGGCATTCTGGATCCCAGAGGTGAACGGATCAGTGGGACGAGTTTCTCCGTTCGTATTCCGTAACCCTAACCACGCTTTTAAGCTGTGCTTCAGCTGAGCTAAAACGCGAGTCCAGTCTCCAGGTGCTGCTTGTCTAAAAAGCCGCGCACTGGGGTACCAGGGAGAATCCGAGCGCTGAGACAGCCAACGCCAATCAGCGCTAAAAGGCAGCAAAATCCAGACCGGGTGACCCATCGCTCCGGCCAGATGTGCAATCGCAGTATCGACGGTGATCAATAGGTCTAGCTGTGCGATGCAATTGGCTGTGTCTGCAAAATCATGAATCTGCGGGCTTAAATCTTCAAAATGGCTTAGGGCTTGCAAATTGGAGACCCCCTGCTTGTTTGCCTGGTATTGAAGGCTATACAGCTCCAGCTCAGGAAACGCTTGCAGCAGCTCTGCCAGCTGCTGGACCTTGAGGCTACGCTGTTGCTCGCCGACTTTACCACTGGCCCAGACCAGGCCCACTTTATGTAAGCCAGTCAAAGAGATCGGGTTTGAAGCGGCTGCAGCTATATAGGGTTTTGTGGGTAGGGTCTTCAAGCTGACCCCCAGTTGATGTGGCAGTGACATCAAGGGAAGCTGAAGATCAGGCCGATCAGGTAAGGTCTGCCCCGGACTTAAACAGCGGTCAATACCTGTGATCTGCTCTAACAAGCTTTTGAGTTCGGGCTGACAACTGACGTAAACGGCACTAGCCTGGGTGCTGCTTTTGATTTTCGATAAAAACCGAGCGAATTGAAGGGTGTCACCAAAGCCCTGTTCAGCATAGACAATCAGGCTTTTGCCTTGCAGAGACTCCCCCTGCCAATCGGGCAGTTCACGCGGCGTTAAAGTTAGCTGCCGACGGGCTTCATAGGCCTCAAAACCGCGCAAATAATCTCCCTCAATTAAATACAACCAGGCCTGCAAATAACGCGCCCGTGAGTGATCAGAAGCTTGCCCTAATAATTGCGCAATCGCTCGATGGGCCTGTTCATATTGATTCAAGGCCAAAAAGCAACGCGCACGCAGATAAAGCGACTCTACTTCAGGGGGATTCTGGACAGCCTCTAATTGTGCTAGCGCTTCAAGTGGCTGACTCTGACGCAAGCAGATCTCGATCAGGCCAGTCTGTGCTCGCCAGGCATCGTCGCCCTGAGTCTGTTGCTCAAAGATCAGCTGGGCCTGTGGCCAGGCTTCAGGGGCATCGAGTAAAAAATCGGCGTAGTCCAGTTGCCAGCCCACATTCTGAGGAGCTTGTTTAAGGGCCAGTGACCAGTGCTGCTCGGCCTGATCCCGCTCTGCATTTTGGGCCAATAGGCGGGCTAAACAATAATGAATTTCAGGCCGAGAGTCGCCGCGTTGCAAGGCGCTTTCAAAGGCTGACTGGGCAATTGCACTTTGATCCTGCTCAAAGGCCAGCACCCCGGTCTCAAAGGCTGCCTGGGCAGCTATGCTTTGCTGCATCCAGGCTTGAGCATAGCGCAATGCCTGTGCCAGGTCCCCATTCAGCCGAGTCGCCAACACCAGCTGTTTCCAGATCGCATCGTCGGGGTGGGGCAGCGATTGAATCAAAGTCGCAAAATAGTGCTGAGCCTGTGGGTAATCTTGCTGCTGGGCGGCCAGGACCGCTAATCCATACAGAGCTTCTTTGACATGCTTTTGCTCAGCAATCAAAGCTTGATAGACTTGAGCCGCTTTGGCCCATTCTTTTTGCTGGTGCCAACGGCGGGCTTGCTTCAGTTGATCAGACAAATCAAATCACTCCTTAATTAACCCTAATATAACAAAAGCCCCCTCCGTTGTGGGGAGGGGGCTGGTGTTTAGATCTTGTCTAGAGCTTAGGTAGCTGAGACAGTGGCATCATCATTGCTGGAATCAACGCTGTTGCCAGCAGGGTCCAGAACGGTGGTGTCGATTTCAATCTTAA
>JBBKWI010000151.1:0-23410 GCA_037968875.1 Candidatus Sericytochromatia bacterium
TGTCGTTTGAATAATTTGCCGTTTGGGTGACTGAGCTTGTCGTTTGAATAATTTGCCGTTTGGGTGACTGAGCTTGTCGAAGTCAGCCACATGCAAAAAGAGCCCTGCATATGCAAGACTCTTAAATTAATTGTTTAAAAACGGTCAGGTCTAGGACGTCTGCTCTATTGAGAACAAGCGCTCTATTTTTCTTCTTTGAAATTGACATGACGACGCAAAACGGGATCATACTTACGAAGTTCGAGACGATCGGGCGTATTGCGTTTGTTTTTGGTGGTGTAGTAATAGAATGGGCTCTCAGAGCTTTTCAGTTTTACCTGGTTGCGTACACCTGCTTTAGCCATGACTGGGTTCCTTTCTTACTTGAGGATCAACGAAGCATTGGCACCATAACGTTTGATGGCAGCCAGCAAACCATATTTGGTAATGGTTTTCATAACTTTTGTGCAAACACGCAGGCGAACCCAGCGTTTTTCTTCCGGTAGCCAGAAACGTTTCCACTGAAGGTTAGGTTGCTGACGATGCTTGGTTTTGCGGTTGGAGTGGCTCACGCGATTGGCGTTATTGTAGCGTTTGTTTGAAATCTCACACCTTCTGGACATAGGGCATCGTTCCTTTAAGAGTACTTTAAATAGAGTTAAAAATATACCATGTTTTGGATCTAGACGTCAAAACATGCAGCAGGCATTGTAACAGTCTTGATCCGGCAATGAATAGTGGATCGGTAGCTAATGGCTCAGCTTGCAAATCTAGAGCCAGGCAAAAGCAGGGTCAGAAAATATATAGTTTTATAAAGTCGGGCCTGGCCGACCTGACAAACTGGCAGGCTTTCAGCTATCATAATAGGGAAAACACGCACTGACCTGGAGGCTCCTGAATGGACTTGCAAGCACTCAAAGCTCTGCAGAATGCCCGACAATCGGATCATTTGCATGCCCGCCACAAAAAATCTGAGAAGCTCTATAAGCTGGGAGTCGAGTATTTCCAACGCGCTCGCCAGCAAGAGATGGATCGCGAACTGCTCAAAAAAGCAGCCAAGTGTTTTACGGCAGCAATTGAAAACAATCGCAGCGATGCCCGCGCTTATATTCAACAAGCCTATTTATTTTTACTTGTAAGAAACGGTCGCAAAGCTGTTAAATACTTACAAGAAGCACAGCGTCTGGATCCTGAGAATGCCCGCGTCAAAGAACTGATGGGGCATATTCGCAATGATGGCAGCTTAAAATCAAGCCGTAGCGTTGCCCAACGCTCGAATGTCTCAGCAACAGATGCGATGGGACACCGCTTGCAAAAAGTAGCCAAAGAACTCGAACAATTGCTAGCCAAAGCCTATCGTGAACTACAAGCCCTACAACCGACCTGGGCCAAGCCAGTCTGGCAAGGCTATTGCCGCTTACAACAAGAATACGACACAGCCTATCAGCGACTCTGCGATCGCCTCGATCAAATCGGTAAACATGTTGAGACTTCTGAGCTGGACGCTCAGCTACAAACATTGGAAATCAGCCTCAATCGTCTGGATGATGTTTGTGAATTATCTGAGCAAATGGTCACGCTCTATCAGCGTATACAGCACAGCACCAAAACGCTGCAGGGCCATCTCGAAGAGTCACACAAGAGCCTGGCTGCCCGAAGCCAGATTCCGGGCCTCTTAGACAAGTATCAAAAGGTGCTGGATACCCTGGCAGATGATTTGGATATGATGGAAGGCTCGGGCTTTAATATTGCGGCCCTGATGGGGCCTTATGAGGTACTGATTGGTGTCTTTCAGCAATTGGATCAAATCGGACAAGGAGCATAAGCAATGAATATTTCTGGACGGGGTGCAATGCAGCCTTTGCAACCGATGAAAACACCCCAGCGCGTACAAACACCAGCACAAACAGAAAAAGCCGATACTCCCCAGGCCCCCCCAAAAAAAGCGGAAGCCCCTCCCAGCCGAGCCTCAGACCAGGCCGTGCAAACCGAAACCGATCAGGCCGAATTACTTGATCAGATAGACAATGAAGCTCTGGATATGGGCATTCCTGAGGCCGCAGAAGAAGAAACGGGCCTGGAAGAAGAGCCGATGGACGAGCTCGATGCCGAAGCCGAAGAACTGGGCCTTGAACTCGAGGGCGAAGAGCTGGAGATGGAAGAGCTCGAGGGGGATTCTGAGATTGAAGAGTTAGAAGCATTCGAAGAAAGCGAAGAAATTGAAGAAGAAGAAGATGATGACGAGCAAGACGACGGCGAGGGAGCCGAGCGTGACGGCCCGGAATGGGAGCTTGAAGAAGATGACGAAGAGGAAGCAAGCACGCCCTAGGAAATTCATGTTAATATAAGCATTAGTTTTTGCTCTTCGAAGATTTCTGAAGGCCATCAACTCTGGACGAGACGCGCCGTACCCGGTTTTACAAAGACGACGCCAAACAAAATCGGAGGCTCTGATTCATGGCGTGGATACTCTTAGGCATCGCTGGCTTACTCGAAACAGGCTGGGCAATTGGACTCAAATACACAGACGGTTTTCGCCGCCCTCTAGCCAGCTTGATCACGATCTTATTAATTATTGCCAGTATGTACTTACTCGCCCGGGCCAGTCGTGAGATCCCGATCGGAACGGCCTATACGGTCTGGGTCGGCATTGGTGCCTTTGGCGCCAGCATTCTGGGCATTCTGTTATTCAAAGAACCCGTCAATGCCAGCCGCTTGTTTTTTTTAGGTCTATTGGCAATCTCAATCATTGGGCTCAAATTAAGCAGCTAAAACGCAAAAAAGCCCGTTGACAACGCAAACGTTATCAACGGGCACTTTGGGAGCGATTAGTGGCCGCTGCCACCTTCGGTGCTTTGGTCCATTTCAACGGCATCACCCGCAGGGGTTTCTACGGCATCACCCGTAGGGGTTTCTACGGCGTCTTTATCAGGACATGCGGTCAGAGCAAATAATGAGCCCAGAGCTAAAAATACGAGTAAATACTTCTTCATTGTGTTTGAACTTTCTTGTTTCAGGTTAGCGCTCTGAATGATAGAGCTAAGCTAAAATAACAGGAATTTGAGGCGCTGAGAAGTAGATTGCTCACAAAAATAACGAATCTCTAAATTGAGAACTTTAATTCAAAAATCAGATCCTTATCACCCCTTGCCTTTGCTCCCGATCGGGCTAAAATTTTTGATAATCGCGGGATCTGTTTTTTTGTTGAGGAGCCAGCTCATTGGTGAAGTTGCTATAGAGCTCCAGACTCAGGGGATGTTCGATGGTATAAGCTACAGTAATTGTCTTTTTTTGTTGGGGTTCAAGCTTTAAATTCCAACGCAACAGATTATTTTTGTTCTGCTCGGCAACAGCAGGATCAATTTTTTTGACCTGCAGGTTCACGGCCTCGTTGCGCACCAAAGGCAAGTGATCCCAGACGACCACTTGAATCGGTTTGTTTTTAAAGTTAGAGACTTCGATCTCATAGCTGAATTCTCGGCGACGGGTATCTCGCATCAGACCGGTTATAGAGCTTTGCTCACTGCCCTCTTTGCGTTTTACCCGAATACTTTCGTCTACACCAAAGTTGAGGCTGGCCTCTTCGTTGGGGCGCACCAGACTCAACTGACTGGTCCCTGTATAGTCGAGGTCGACATAATTACGGATCGGCCCGGCCAGGAGCGGCAAATCGCTACCATTGCGAAAGCGGGCACGTAAGAAGACCTGTTGAGAGACTTTAGGTACCACCTGATACTCTGGCTCAAAGTGAAAACTGCGGGTTGCGATCGAGACCCGACGGGCATGAGGAGAGCTTTCAATGCTGACCCGCTGTGGAATCGCAAACAGGACCGAGAGTCCCTGGGCCTGCACATCGCTCTGAGCAAAGCCTGAGCCATCGCTGGGTGTCTCATCTAATTCACTCTGACTCAGGTTCAGATTTTGATCCCGGAAATTCCCACCCAGTGCTACATTGGGCTGGCGGTTGGGCATCGCTGGCATGCGATCGGTAATCACCCAGGGATCTAAAACGGGTACGGCTGCATTCAGCAAAGGCACGGCTGTCGATAAACTGAGATCAACATCTGGCCAGGCTTCACCGGTCTGCTGATCGACGTCGCCATAATAGCTGAGACTGACTTTACCAGCCTTTTCGTCCAGACGTGCGTCATAGGAGGGCTTCCAGTGAATACCTGCTAATAAATAACTTAATTTAAAGCTCAGGGCTCCCGGTTTTTTGAGAGAAAAATAAACAACCGCCGCCTGGTTTTTGTGGGTGCCCTGCGTCTGCAATTTGCTGAGATCTTGCTTGTGTTGGTTCAGCTCAGTCGTTAATTTTTGCAATTGTAAAGCAACCTGGGTCTGGCTTTCTAAAATCTGGCTTTGGTTGCGATTCAAAAACGCCAGCGTGGTTTGCCATTCTTCGGGCTTGGGGTTACCTGAAGACTTGGCCGAAACCTGCTTCCAATAGGTATCCAGCCAGGACTGAGAGTGTTGATTGATCGTTGCCCGATTTTTGTTACGGGCGATCTCTAGCTCTACTTGAGCAATCTGGGTTTTTAATTGTTTGACTTGCTGGTTTTCTTGCCCTTCAGGCAAAGGCATTAATTGCACATTTTGAATCACAACCTGACTTTTATCGTCGCTCTGCACCCGCAATGAGTCGCCGACAATATTCAAAGGGATATCCGTAATGCGAAGCCGATAATCACCCACAGTGTTCAGATTCATTTCTGCTTTGCGGCTGACAATCCCCTGTCCCTGATATGCAATCACTTTTTCGATGGCTGAATGGCTCAGCTCCAACTGTGTTTCGGCCAGGCACGGCGCAGCCATTTGCAGACTCACTGCCATACTCAAGATCAGTCCCAATCGTTTCATAAATCGTTGCTCCAGCTTATAAGATAAAGGTAAGATAGCAAATCGCTCATCTCTAATCCAGACCCGCCAGAGATCACAGCTGTTCAATCTCTGGTTTGAATGACTGAGCAATGCAAACTCAAATTCATGAATTCAAATCGTGATTGACTAGAGCTTCGCGCTTATCGTCAGATCTGCAAGCAAGAATAGCCTGATCTTAAAATCAAATCGATTACACGTCGCCCTGAATCATCCCAAACAAGTTAGCGCAAAGCGCCGTTTCAACTCAGCCAAAAACAGTTTTTGTAGATCAACATCCGCTGGCAGAGCCAAATCAAAGGACTCGCCCCAGTCCTGTCCAGCTCGGATATCGGCCCAGCGACGCCCGTCTTTGAGATGAAAGTGTAAGAAGCCTTTGCTTCGATAATAAAAAGTACCCGTTTTCTTTTCTTTGAGGCCTGGCCACTGGCGCAATTGGGCAAAAATAGACTCCAAATCACTCAGTTGGTCGACAGGGCAATGCGCCATAATGGCCTCCATACAACAAAGATTAAATGACTCTTTTGAGTATAGCTTAAAGCGGTCAGGGATCTTGTTATAGCAGAATTCCGGGGCACTCTGCTAAAATCAGAAAACAAGATCGATCGCGAATCTCAAACGTGTCAGGAACAAAGAAGCAGATGCACTTAAATATACTAACCCCTGTAGGCCTGTTTCAGTCTGAAACAGGCAGCTTACGCACTCTCTTACACCCGCAAGGTGATATTCAGCTCCTCGATCATATTTTTGAGCAGACTTTTATTGACTATCTCTATCACAACTTAAACCTGGCCCCTTATATTGCCGATGATTATGACAATCAAACGACCCGGCATATTTCGCATCTGAAATGTGAATTGCCAGCCCAGGAATTGATCTCAGGCACTGGACTGGGCCAGCAAGCTCCCCAATTAGCGATCGTCGCCACTGTTATCTTTGAGCTGTTGCAACGTTTATACCCCGACTATCAACACATTGCCGTGCAGCGTATTCATGTCAACAATATTCCCTATGGCGATCTACTCAGCAATCACGTCGATGGCCCGACTGGGCAAGCCCTGACTGGCCTTTATTTCGCCAATGCGGAATGGCGCCAGTCCTGGGGGGGAGAGCTCATTATCTGCGATCCAAATGAAGAGTCGCTGTATGCCATCGAGCCCAGACCTGGCAGAATTGTCTTGTTTCCCGGAGATATTTTTCACCGGGCAGGGGCACCGACGCGGCTTTGCTTTGCACGCCGACTTAGCATTGGGCATAAATTTTCAGCTCAAAAAATAGAAGCCGCCAGTGCCTAAAGACAAGCCCGCATCTGCTTTTGATATAATCGAACAGACCCATTTAGATGATTGAAAAGGAGCAGGAAATGTCAAATTCTCGTCCGAAATTAGCCCCTGGGCGTTACCGCCATTACAAAGGCCATGATTACGAAGTCATTGATCTCGCCCGTCATTCAGAAAGCGAAGCCTGGCATGTGATCTATCGCCCACTCTACACTGATTCTGGGCTCTGGATCCGTCCGCTAGAGATGTTTACTGAAATGGTTGAACATCAGGGCGAAAGCCAACCCCGCTTTCGCTATTTAGAGCCGATGACGACAAGCAACTAAACCCGGCTGACCTCAGAAAAGAGCTGCTTCACAGCCGGGAAGACAATACGCACCGTCGTGCCCTGATTGGGCTCGCTCTCCATGGTTAAGAGGCCCTGATTGGCCTCGATATAAGCGCAACACAACTTAAAGCCCAATCCGATGCCCTTTTCGCCAGCAGTCCCTGTGCGCGCAGTCTCCAATTGATTATTGAGCAGAGTATCCAATTCTGTCGGGCTCATTCCCACTCCGCTGTCTTTGATTTCTAACACGACCTGATCTCCCTGACAACGTGTGATCAATTGAATCTGCCCACCGGCTGGCGTGAACTTGAGGGCATTGTCGATAAAATTACGCAGAATGACCTGCAAATGATTGGGGTCCATGCGAACTTTAGCGTCTGAATCGAGATCCAAGTCAAAGAGAATCTGCTTTTGATCGGCGCTGGCCTGATGCAAGCCCATGGCCTGCTTAAAGCTCTCACCTGGATTCAAGAGCAAAGGCTGCGTCGGATAACCCAGCATTTCGTCTCGTGCCCAGGTCAGCATATTGTCTAATGAGCTACTGATACCAAAGACCTGTTTTTTGAGTTTGGTCACAATTTCCGGCAATTTTCTGAGGCTGTTTGGATTGCGCTCCAGCATGTCCAATAGCATCGACAAACTTGAAAAGGGATTGCGTAAATCATGAGCCAGGATGCTAAACAAACGGTTTTTACTCTCATTATTGGCTTCCAGTTTTTGCAGACTCGTTTCTAGATCTGCTGTGCGCTCAGTCACCTGGACTTCAAGCTCTTGCTTGTGGCCTTCAATGACAGCCAGATGCTGCACCAACATTTGCTCACGATCTGACTGAAGCCGCTTGACTTGCTGGGCCAGAGTCAGCGACAAAAGCATCAGGGTAATCACTTGCATCCACGACAAACCAGAGAAAAAATAGGCTGAGTAAGGTAAGACTCCGTAGTACACCAGCATCACGGCAACAAAAGAAAAATGAAAAAAGGCCCAGATAGCCAGATATGAAGCAGACTCACGTTTGCCTTTAAGCAGACTCCAGCATAGACCCAGCACCAATACCAAAGGCAAGCCAATGGCCAGAAAACGAACAAGCTGTACGCTCCATTGGGGCTGCCCCAGAAGCAGGGGTATGAATCCCAGTAGAATAAAAATTTGCGCTACACGGACTGATTTTTGAATCCAGGGTGGCATTTCTGAACGTGTATAGCTTAAAAAAGCCTGCAAAAGGCAAAGGGTAGATGCCAGTACCAGCAGATGCGCGATCTGATAGATGAAGTTTGACCAGACATCCGGCAATAAGCGACGATACTCTGTGATATAGCCAAACCAATAGGTCAACCACAAGCTAACAAATAATGCCTGCCAGAGATAGGTTTGATTTTTGAGACGAAAAAATACCAACAAAAAATAAAGTGCTAGCATAAGCATCGCACCCAAAGCAGAAAATTGAATCAAATTCTTGCCTTGCAAAGAGCGGTTAAGATTCGCGCGACTCTCAATAAGCCAGGAGAAAGCAATCATATTATGGCTTTGGATTTGCAAAAATACGTCTTGACTTGCTTCTGAGTTGATTTCAGAGGAAGTCAGAGTGCTCAGATCAAAGACAACCTCAGTCGGGTGTTCACTCATTTTATTTGCTGCCAGGCTACACTGTTTTTTCCATTGAGCCTGGACTTGATAATGCAAACAGACCTGATCTAAGTTAGGGCGTTGAAACCAGAATTGGGCATCAGGGGGTAAAGGCTCTGATAACGTAATTTTCAACCAAAGCGTGTCAGGGTTAATTCCAAAGGCATAGCTTGTTTGGGGATGCGCTTGCCATTCCGATTCAGGTAGATCAATAATCTCAGTTAGAGTCTCTTGATGGCTCTCGTTCCAATGGATTGAAACGTTTTGCTCAGCCGCAAATGCAGGCATCACAAAATAGACTAAACATAGCCAAATGAACAACACAATAGATCTTAAACGCATGTCTTTATCCTGTTTGATCACAACAAATAGGTCGGCGGAGCTGATGCTCTTAGTTTAACAAAACAAAGCGCATCGTGCCCTTTTGGGCTGGCTTTGACTTAAGATTAAGACAGACGAACTTCAGGAAGCGGCTCTCTCACCGCCGGGAAGGCAATACATACTGTGGTCCCTTGATCAGGCTCACTCTCGATCGTTAAGATGCCCTGATTGGCCTCGATATAAGCACGACACAATTTGAAGCCCAGGCCAATCCCTTTTTCTCCCGCGGTTCCGGTACGTGCAGTCTCCAATTGATTATTGAGTAGAGTATCCAATTCAGCCGAGCTCATGCCCAGACCACTGTCTTTGATCTCCAGCAAAACAGTCTCTCCCTGACTGTGGGTACTCAAATGAATCTGCCCACCGACGGGTGTGAACTTAAGGGCATTGTCGATAAAATTACGCAGAATGACCTGCAAGTGATTGGGATCCATGCAAACTTTAGCTGTTGGGTCTAGATCCAATTCAAAGAGAATCTGCTTTTGATCGGCACTGGTCTGATGCAAGCGCAGGACCTGTTTAAAGCTCTCTCCCGGATCCAAAAGCAAGGCTTGTGTCGGATACCCCAGCATTTCGTCTCGTGCCCAGGTCAGCATATTGTCTAATGAACTGCTGATACCAAAGACCTGTTTTTTGAGATTGCTGACAATTTCAGGTAATTCTCTGAGGCTGTCTGGATTGCGTTCCATGATTCCCAATAACATCGACAAACTCGCAAAGGGATTGCGTAAATCATGAGCCAGAATGCTAAACAAACGGTTCTTGCTCTCGTTATTGGCAGCCAGCTTTTGCAGACTCGTTTCTAAATCTACCGTGCGCTCAGCCACCTGGATTTCAAGCGCTTGCGTGTGGCCTGTAACAACTGACAGGTGCTGTACCAACATTTGCTCTCGATCGGTCTGAAGTCGCTTGACTTGCTGGGCCAGAGTCAACGACAAAAGCATCAGGGTAATAACCTGCATCCACGACAAGACCGCTAAAATATAGGCCGAAATGGGCAAGATGCCGTAAATCACCAAAATCAAAATAACAAAAGTAAAATGAAAAAAGGTCCAAATACCCAGATAGGAAGCAGAAGCGCGCTTCTTATTCAGCAGACTCCAGCACAGACCCGTCACCAAAACCAAAGGTAAGGCAAAGAGCAGAATACGAATTTGTTGCAAATTCCATTGCCCCTGCCCCAAGATCAGGGGTATCAACCCCAGCAGAATAAAAACTTGCACCGCACCCATTATTTTTTGGATCCATTGAGGCAAGTCTTCACGCGTATAGCTTCTCAATGCCTGTAAAAGACAAAAAGATGCCCCCAATACCAAAGGATATGCTAACTGATAAAGGAAAATTGACCACAGATCTGGCAATAACCGGCGATATTCTATGACATAGCCAAACCAAAAGCTCGACCATAAAATCACAAATAATGCCTGCCAGAGATACGCTTGATGTTTGAGGCGAAAAAACACCAACAAAAAATAGAGCGCCAACATAGCCATTGCACCCAGCGCAGAAAATTGAATTAGATTCTTACGTTGCAAAGCACGGTTAAGTTCTGCACGGCTCTCAATTAGCCAACCAAAAGCAATCATATTGTGACTTTGGATTTGCAAAAACACGTCTTGACTTGCTTCTGAGTTTATTTTAGAAGCAGTCAGAGTGCTCAGATCAAAAACAGCCTCAGTCGGGTATTCACTCATTTGATTTGTTGCCAGGCGGCACTGTTTTTGCCATTGGGCCTGGACCTGATAATGCAAACAGACCTGATCCAAGTTAGGGCGTTGAAACCAGAATTGGGCATCAGGAGGTAGAGGATCGTGTAAAGTAATGCGCAACCAGAGCGTGTCAGGGTTAATTCCAAAGGCATAGCTTGTTTTGAGATGTGCTTGCCAGTCCGACTCAGCTAAGTCAGCAATCTCAGTCACGCTCTCTTGATGGCTTGCATCCCAATGAATAGAGACATTATGCTCAGCTGCATAAACAGGTACAACAAAACAGGCCAAACATAGCCATACGAAAAATAAAGCAGCTCTTAGGTGCATGTCTTTTATCCTGTTTGATGCCACAAATCAGATTTGTAGCCTCACTACTTCCATGTTAACAAAAGACTTGACTTCATATTCGCCAAACAGGATGACAACCGTTATTGAATTAAAAAACTTAACTTGTATCTTATTGAAATATTCTCAAGCATGCTTCATAATCTGATTATTGTTGATAAAAAATGTGATTGTGTCATAGATAAGCTGGCTTTATTTGACTCGGGTAAATCACCCGGGCTTTTTATTTTTTAACCCGTTTGAATGTGATGAAGAGGCAAATGTTTTAGATGAAGAAATTGCTTGCGACAGCAATGGCTGTCGGCGTGATCGCCGCAATAAATGTTCCTGGCCGGGCCCAATTTAAAAAATCCCCTTTAGCAAACCTGCAAAAACAGATCCATTTCCGTACACAGGCAGAAGCGCCTCTGGCACCCGCTTTAGCTGCTGTAGCATCTGGAGAGCTGATCGAAAAGGGCCAAAGCGGCCCAGCGGTCAAGAAAGTCAAAGGTATGCTCCGCAAACTGGGTTATGCCGTTCAAGCTAGCGAAAGCTTTGATCAAAACTTAGAGCAGCAAATTGGCTTGTTTCAAATTCGCCACCAGCTGGCACGAGCGACACAGGACCAACTGGGTAAAATCGGCGCCAGCACTTTACAGGCTCTCAATAAACGCGTTGCTTTTGCAGATTATGACCCAAACTTAGGCCGCTCCCTGGCAAACAGCGCGCGCCAGTCTCTCTCCGGGGGCCAGGGCAATTGTTATGCCTATGTGGCCCATGCTATCCACAAAAATACCGAACCCTTTTTATCGGGGTATCACGCCTATATGGCTGCTGAACAATTGGCCAGCAACAAAAACTTTCATGAGCTGGATTTGCGTCGGCATTCCCTTAAAAAATTACCTGTGGGAGCGATTGTGGTCTGGGAAAAAGGCCAGTCACGCTCCGGCCATATTTCGATTGCCGACGGCCATGGCAACGAACTCTCAGATCATCTGCGCAAACAAATGTTGAGCCATTACGGCGGCGGTGATGCACGGGTGTTTTTGCCTGCCTAATCTTAGTCGTCAAAGAAATTAAATCCCTCAGAAAATTGCGATTCCTGATCTGATTTTTGTTTGGCTTCAATGGTTTCAATCACTGAGACCATTGTGTCTAAGATTTGCTGGCGTTGGTCTTCCCCTGGAATCTCCCAAAAGGCATCCTGAAGCTCGATCATACAAGTCTGCGGATCATCTGTCGCTTGCATTTTGGCGACCAGGGGCTGAATTTCAGCAGGCAAATCAACCGGGGTTTCTTTGAGACTAAAAACTATTAAGCTCAATTTATTCTTAAAAAACTCACGTTGTACAAAATCAACAGACATGTTTTGCTCCTTGCAAGTGGCTCATAAATCAGAACGATTGCATTTATCTTAGCATCCACTCTTGATTTTTAAAAGTCAGTTTTTGAGCGAAACCACATCAAGTACGCTCCAGGCTCAGCAGCGCCTGTCGAATCATTTCCTGATCAAAGCGATTCAGCTCAAATCCAGGTCGCCAACCCGACAGAAACCTTAAAAAATCAGCCCAGGCGATGGCAAAAAGCGGACGCCACTGGGCTATAATTTGATCAGCCGCTAAGGCCTGATTGTGACAGGCTAAAGCAGCTTGAAAAAATTCAAAATAGAGATCCAGGCCCCTGGGAATCGTGTCTTCCCAGCTCGACTCAGCCAGACTCGATCGCAAAAAATAAGCCAAATCCTGCATGCCACAGCCCCTGCCCAGGTATTGAAAATCAACAACAGCAACCGATTGCAAGTCAGCTGCAAAGCAAAAATTAGCCAATTTGGCATCGCCATGAATCAGGGTTTGAGAACTATTTGCCAGAGCCAGATCCAATGCTACAGCCTGTTGTTTCAAGATCCCTGCGGGCATCTTTTGCCATTCGTCTGGCCGCGTTTTGAGATGCCAATAGGCACCCTGAACGCCCAATTGAGCATCATCGAGAGTTTGTGACTGCAAGTAGTAAGCATGAAAATTGGCCAGCCATGCTAAGCAAGGCAAAAGCCCTGCTAAATCCAATTGACGACACCGGCTGGGAAACCCTGCGGCATCTAAGTCTTCTAAAATCAAGAGCTGCTGAATAGTCTGCGCTTGCTGAGACTCAAAATAGCCATACAATCGAGGCAAGCGGCACTCAGCCGGAGCTTTTGCAGCTAAATGCTGATACCAATGGCACTCCACCTGATAAGAAGCTAATTTCCGTCGATGGCCATGATCAGTACTCCAGCCCCGAGGGTGCCGAGCCCTACTGGGATCCAGTGGGGGGCAAATTTGCTTGACAACCACAGAAGGGCAGCTACCACCCACTAAGTGATAACGTCTAATCTCGCCATACCCACTCCAGAGGCTCTGCAAAGTATCACTGGCCTGAATTTGCTTAGCACCGGTCACTTGTTTGATAGCTGTTGCGATTTCCATAAGTGACAGTTTAACAAAAGCGAGACAGACGATCCCAGTCTGGGCTATCCCCTTTTGCTTTTAGATGCAACTTTATATACTATTTCTACGTCTAATGAAAATAACCTGTTTGAATAATATCTGTTGGGGAGTCTCTGAATGAAATTTAACTACTTAACACAAGGACTGATGGCCAGTCTCTGCCTGGCCTCGCTGTCTGCCTGTGGCAATTTAGAAATGCCTGGCATGGCCCTGGGCTCTATGCCAATCTCTGCCCAAACCTTGAGCAGCCTCCAGGCCGAAGACTATCAGTCTAGCCGAGGCTTAAAATTCGCTCAAGCGGCTCTCAATCAATCAACCGGTGGCACCGGCTATTGTTATCAATACGTCGCACAGGCTATTCATCGTCACTTGCCTGCTTTCTTATGGGGTGAGCATGCCTATATGGCAGCTGACCAATTGGCTGCCAGCCCGGCCTTCCGCGAACTCGGCGTCAATCAGCAACAACTCAGCGCCTTACCTGCTGGCAGCGTTGTCGTCTGGAGCCAGGGCAGTTCTGCCTCAGGGCATATTTCAATTGCTGATGGCCGCGGCAACGAAATCTCTGATCATATCGCTCCCCAAATGCGAAGCCATTACGGCGGCGGCAGCTACCGCGTCTTTTTACCGATTAGCTAAACCCTGACTACATCCTGGAAAGCCTGCTATGTATCTGCTTCAAGAACAAGATATCTCCTGCCCCTTTTGCGGTGAATGGATCACGATCCAGATCGATTGTTCGGTCTCGCGCCAAAATTATGTCGAAGACTGCCAGGTCTGCTGCCGACCGATCCTGCTTGAAGTGCAAGTCTCAGGTGAAGAGATCTCCGTGCAAGCCCGCCCGGAAAACGAGTAAGTCTCATGAAAATATTAGTGATCGGTGGCACCGGAACCATCGGCAAACCCCTGGCTGAAGCCCTACAAAAAAAGCATCAGCTGATCATTGCTGGCAAGAGCAGCGGCGATTTACAGCTAGACTTATCTGACAGCGCTTCTCTCCAGGCCGCTTATGCTCAAACAGGGCCTTTGGACGCAGTGGTTTGCGTTGCCGGAGAAGCTAAATGGGGCAAACTGAAGGACTTAAGTGAGGCCGATTTTCAGATCGGCATTCAAAACAAGTTGATGGGGCAAATCAATCTGGTGCGTCTGGGCCTGGCCATTTTAAAGCCCCAGGGATCTTTCACACTGAGTAGTGGGATTCTGGCAGATCACCCTGTGGATCAAACCACCAGTGCAGCCCTGGTCAATGGGGCATTGCATAGCTTCGTGAAAGCAGCCGCTCTCGAAATGGATCAAGACCGCCGGATCAATGTGGTTTCACTCAATTTAGTGCAGCCCAGTCAGCAAAAATACCAGGATTACTTCCCTGGGTCCGACGCGATCCCCATCTCAAAAGCCATTAATGGCTATATCAGAAGCATTATGGGTAAAACCAACGGTAAAATCATTCGGGTGTATAGCTGAAGCCACTCAGAAATATAAACCTCGCATAATTCGTCCCCCCAGAAGGCAGATCCCTTCGCCAGAACCTGAGATACGGTAAACTGGTGGCAAACACAGTAATAATGAGAATACAATGAAAACTGATTTTATCTATAATCAATTGGCCTGGCTCTACGATATCCCCTTTGGCCTGACCCTCAGAGAAGGCCACGAAATTGCCGCCAAAGAAATTCAAGCCCAACAAGCCCGTTGTCAGAATGGTTTTAAAGTTGCCGAATTGGGCGTTGGCCCCGGCCATTCTCTAGAGTTTTACCCGGATGGGACTGAGCTTACAGGAATCGACTTGAGTGAAGCCATGGTCAAAAAAGCCAGCGAACGCCTAACAGCCTTACCTCAACTCACGGGGGAGATCCGCGTGATGGACGCCACCGAAACGGATCTGAAAGACAATTCCTTTGACCTGGTGACCTCATTTTCAGTGGTCACTGTTGTCAATCAACCCGAAAAACTGATCAAAGAAGCGGTCCGTATTTGTAAGCCTGGCGGTAGAATTTTAATTGTCGGTCGCATGAAACGGCGCGGGGTCGTCGATCTGGTCTTCCGCAATTTGACGGATCAACTGACACAAGTCACTCTCGGGTTTGGGACTAAACTCGACCAAAAAATTTATGACACCGTCGCCGGTCAAGTCAAATTTATTGCGCGCAAACCCGTCAATCACATGGGTCCTTTCTTTTCTTTGAGTGATATGATGATCTTAGAAAAATTACCAAATCTGCTATAAAGACAAGCACCCCCCAGCAAATCAAGAGGAGCCCCTGAGCAATGAGTTTGGCTGATCTAATCTCTGCTTATGGCTATCCAGCCGTGGCGCTGGGCACCTTTATTGAGGGTGATACGATCCTGGTCTTGAGCGGTATTGCCGCTGAGCAAGGCTATCTTAAATTGCCCGGTGTGATTATCGCCGCCTTTTTGGGAGTATTTGCAGGTGATCAGCTCTATTTCCATCTGGGACGCCGCAAAGGCCACGCTTTTATTCAATCTCGCCCCAAATGGCAAGCCAAGTCCGAACGGGTCTTTGATCTGCTGCACCGCTACCAGTGGCCAGTGATGTTTGGTTTTCGCTTTATGTACGGAATACGTATCGTGACCCCGATTATGATCGGGGCCAGCGGCATTTCTCCCTGGCGCTTTTTAATCTGTAATTTTTTGGGCACTGCGCTCTGGGCCACCACAATTGGCAGCCTGGGCTATGCCTTTGGGCAGGCCATGAAAACGATCATGAAAGATATTCAAAAATATCAAATGGGACTGATGTTTGCTATCGCTCTGATCCTACTGAGTGTGTATCTCCATGGGCAATACAACAGGCGTAAAAAGCTAGCCAGCAAACGCTCTGAGCTTAACACTCAGGAATCAAACCCATCGCTCTCCTCTGAATCTGAGGATCAGAGTCAGCTTAATTAATTCTCTCCTTGACGAGTCGAGCCATTCGTTTTAAGGCCTGGCGTGCAAAACGCACCTGAATCCAGCGTCCAAAGAAAAAGAAGCCCAGCCGGTAAAACCAATTGGCAATAGACCCTTTTTTGGAAAATGCATCAATATGAAAAGCCACATCCCCCGTTTCCAGATTTTTCCAGATCGAAAAGGTCATTTCCCCCATTTCAAAGTGACCTTCAAGGGTGTAGTAAGAATATCCCCAAATCTGAAATTGCTGCCCATCAACAGTCCGGATTTCGTCCAGGATCTCTCCTATTCGCACGCCCAGCCAAAAATTTAAAAATAAAAACCGGGCTTTGAGCAAGATCACGCGTTGATCTAAATCCTGGTCTGGCAAATAAATCCCCGTCAAGATGCCAGGATCAGGAAACTCATAATGCTTCAGAATTTCACAGGCAATTTGCCAGGGACCATTAGGGATCGGTGGACCCGACGACTCTGCTGGCAGAGCGACCTGATAGTGATCGACTTGCCAGCCATTTTGCTGAGTATGGTCTTCCATTTCGGCATCTGGGTTGTCGGTATCTGACTTGCGATCAAAGTTGGCCGTCGCATGCTGATAGCTTTCTAGCCGATCATGGTAGCGTTCCCAGAGCGGAATATCAGGGTGTGAGGGCATGACGATTTGAGTCCATTGCGATTTCTGTTTTGTGGGTGAGTACTTCAACGTCACCGACTAAGTGCCCACTCACAGCTTGTACCACCCGCTTGCAAAAATAGACCCACATCGAAGCCTGAGCTTGCTTAGCCAAACCCGTTTTATCATAAGCGAGATCGACGAGAGCATCTTTTGAACGACTCCAGGACTCAATTTCAAAGCGCAAATCCGCTTGATTGGGGTGTGACTGTGCCCGAAAATGTATTTCCCCCATTTCCAGATGGCCTTTCAAGGTTGCAAAAGCAAAGCAGCGAGGGTGATTGGCAATCACTTTGACAGGACCATTCCAGGGCCCAGTGATCTTAATTTGATAGGTATCCCCCACAGCAAAGCGCTCAGGCTGACCTTTGGTTTTTTCAAAGGTCGCCAATTCCGCAGGGCAAAAATAATTAAGATCAGCGCGCACCCGATCCATCAGCTTTTCAGGACTGAGTTTGGCATCGGCAATATTAGCCCGGTAACGGCGCTGAAAAGAATCGCCGACCCCCTGAGCTATCGTTTGTACTCCCCAGGCCAAAGGGTGATAACGCTTATAACACCCCATAATCGGAGTATGAGTAGGTTCTCTCTTGGTCTGAGAGCGCGTTTCGTGGTAGCGTTGGCGACGAAAATAACGGTACCAAATCGCCAGGGCACCCAATATAGTCAAGGCCAGGGCCAGCCAGGGAAACACTTTTTTCATAGTTATCCTCCTCGGCTACTTTAATAGCAGTTCAGACTTGATCGCTAGCGCCTGCGCATAAAGATTAAATCAAAATGCCCCTGGGTACTTACTGACAAGTTTGTACGACCCGGCTGTGCTTCAGATAGGGAACCAAATCATAACCCAGGCGATCAGACCAATCACGGGCCTGCTGATAGAGTTTATTGCCTGTCGCCAGCGGGGTTTGGCCTGCAAATAAAATCCAATTGCCTTCCGGGGTATTTAAGCTGCGTACTTCGCTAAAGCACTTTTGCACAGGTGCTAAGAGTTCCTCGCTGTGCTGGTGTGTGCGCCAGCCATTCAAGATCAACCAGCCTCCAGGCTTGAGATGCGCGCTGCAGCTTTGCAAAAAAGCAGTCTCTCCCTGCAACGGGCTGACTCCATCCAGGCTATAGAGATCGCAAAAAATCAGGTCATAGGCCCCTGTCTCTTGCTGCAAAAATTCAGCCGCATCAGCGCAGTGCAGACTGATGCGGCGAGACGCTGGTAAATAAAAAAACTGCTGAGCGGTATCAATCACTGCCTGACGTAATTCAACGCCTGTGATTTTAACCCCTTTGACATGGCGATGCAGAGCCTTGATCAAGCTACCTGCCCCCAACCCCAGACAAAGCACTTTGCGTGGCGCCTGAAATAGGAGCCCCAGCAGCATGGCCTGGGTATAATCAAAGAGCAAAAAATAAGGATCCTGTTTGAGACAGGCGCTCTGCTCATCTCCCGGACCAAACGAAAGCAAGCGCCGCTGACCATTATCAAAAACGCGGATTTCGCCGTGTTCGTCTCGTACACAAGCAATCAGGGTATCATTTGTCATGGATTCAGAATACTTGATTTTGGCCCACAATGGTCAAGCAAGCAGACTGAATCCCCACGAAAGACGCTCTTAACCCCTAGATCACAACGTATAATAGGCTTGTGGATATACTTAGAATTTCAGCCTTTATAGGCTTATTTGCCATCATGGCAAGTTGGGAAGCCCTGGCTCCCCGTCGCCAACAGCAGATTCCCCGCCGTCAACGCTGGCCAGCCAATTTGGTCTTGGCCTTGCTCAATATTGGCTTAATTCGCTTACTATTGGCTTCTGCTGCTGCAGGCAGTGCCCTCTGGGCCGAAACTCAGCATTTTGGCCTTTTCAACCAATTGCATTTACCCTATTGGCTAAGTTTTGCTCTGAGCCTGATACTGCTGGATCTGTTGATCTATTGGCAGCATCGCCTGATACATCTGGTCCCCTGGCTCTGGCGCTGGCACCGGGTACACCATGCCGATCAAGAGCTAGATGTCAGCTCAGGTGTGCGCTTTCACCCGGTAGAAGCTCTGCTCTCGATGGGGCTGAAAATCGCAACGGTGGCCTTGTTGGGCGTTCCTGTATCGGCTGTCTTGAGTTTTGAATTGATCTTGAATTTATGCTCGACTTTTCACCATAGCAATGTATATTTATCACCACGTCTCGACAAAGCCCTGCGTTATCTTTTAGTGACACCAGATTTGCATCGCATTCATCACTCTACCCGTTATGATGAAAACAATCGCAATTTTGGTTTTTCGGTTCCCTGGTGGGATCAGCTGTTTGGCTCTTTTTTAGCCCAGGCCCAAAAACTACAAACTGAAATAGAGCTGGGGGACGCCGAGATCAGAGACCCGGGCAAGTCCCAAGGCTTGTGGGCCCTCTTAACCTATATTCCGATGAAAGAAGTTTATTACAATGATCAAAAAAATACTTAGCTTAAGCCTACTCTTTGCCCTCTATGCCTGTCAGTCCTCTGACGCCAATTTGGCTCCGATTTCAGCCCAGGAAGCCCATCAATTGATCAGCCAAAGTCCCCAATTGGTGATTTTGGATGTACGAACCCCCGAAGAATACGACGCCGGGCATATTGAAGAAGCCCAGAATATCGATTTTAATGGCGACGCCTTTGATGATCAGATCAAAACGCTCGATCCCAACAGCAATTACCTGGTTTATTGTGCCGTCGGCGGCCGCAGCGCCCAGTCGATTGAAAAAATGAAAGCTGCAGGCTTCCAGCATGTCTATGATATGCAAGGTGGCATCAGCGCCTGGGAAGCCGCCAGTCTACCCACCATCAAATAATCACGGTTTAACGGGGTATTGCAAAGCCTGCTGCGGGATCTGAAAGTCCCATAAAAGCTGGCCTGCGGTATCCCGTGTTTCAAGAGTTAAGACCCGCTGACCGGCTGGTCCATTGACAATCAGACGACCAAAATTGTGCTGGCGCACCAGCGTGCCAGGTACGCGCCAGGAGTCCGTGGGCTCCCCAGTATTCATAATCTGGGTGATCTTGCTGGTGAGTGGCGAAGAAGTAAAATCATAGAGCGGATAGGCCCCGGCACGTTCGAGCTTGCGCAGATCCGCATGGTGACGATCACCCGAAACAAAGACCACGCCTTCGATACGCTGCTGGTCGAGAAAATCCATCAAACTTTTAAACTCACTACTGGCCTGAATAAAGCTCTCGTCATAATAGCGATTAAAGGCCGGTGAACCCAGCACGACGATTTTAAAACTGGCCTGACTGGTCTGCAATTGATTTTTGAGCCAGGCCAGCTGTTCAGTACCAAAAAAAGCGCGCTCTGCAGCAGGAACATTTTTGGAATCGCGATGATAGCGATTATCCGTCACAATAAAGTCCAGATCGCCCCATTGCTTGCGAAAAAAGACGCCGGGGGTAGTCAATAAACCGTAGCGCGGATTGGCCCAATAAGACTTAAATAAATGCAGCGAATCGTCTTTGCGCCAAAAATCTTGCGTAGAATTATTGGGACCAAAGTCATGATCATCCCAGGTAGCGTATTGGGGCATTTTCGAGAGCAGAGGCCGTAGCTCGGGCAAATGACGGTGTTTTTCATAACGGCGGTTCATATTATAAATCGAGGATAAATCAAAGGGTGCAAAATAGACGTTATCGCCTAGCCAGAACATCAGATCGGCCGGGGTTTCAGCCATGCTTTTAAAAATAGCTGGACCCACCCCATAGCTGATTTTAAAAAAGGTCATCAGCGGATCATCAATATAATAACAAGATCCAAGCAAAGCCTTGATTTCAGGTGGGTCAGCGAGCTGGGTTGCGGGCGCCGTTCGAAAAGAAAAATGCTGCTCTAGAGCCAGCTCCTGATCGATCAATATCTGGTAATCGTAGCTTTGCTGAGGGCTCAAATCCGTTAAGGGGATCAGCCCCGTACGAAAACGATCTTGCCGGGTCTGAACAACAATAGATTCACGAGCAAGTGCTGGCTGACCACTGGGCCAAAAACGGATGCTCACCGGGGTGGGCTCCGTAGTCTGCACCCAAATTTGGCTAAAGTCTGGCCCCGTATCGCCGACCATCGGATAGCTACTTAAATCAGCAGCCTCTGCTGACAAGGCCAGAGACACAGCGAGCCCTGCAATGAAAATAGCCCATCCTCGTTTCATCTTAGTCGCCGACTTGCTGCTGATGCACAATAGGCACCTGAGCACTGGTACCTGGATAGAGAATATGCCAGACCCGAAAGAAAAAATGTTCAACCCATTGCACATACATTTTGGCCGAATAATGCAAGCCATCGTCGCTCAAATAAACATCGCCATAACGCACCAGGCGGGCCTCTTCGCTGATATTAAAAAAGGCCGCCCCGGTCTGATAAGCCAAACGGGCCGGGATTTTATTCATGGCCTTAATCTCTGCCGCAATCGCTTCTCGGTCGCGATCTTTGGCAAAGGGCGTCAGGCTCCAGTCAGGGATCGAAAGCAGGCAGACCCGCTCCGTCCGGCCACCGGCCAGCTCTGTCGCTTGCGCCAACAGCGCTTCTAGTTCACGCTGGTATTGCTCGGTAGGCAAGCCCTGATACTGATTATTGACTCCAATCATCAGGGTCACCAGATCATAAGGGGGCGCTAAGCTTGATTTTTGTTGGGCTAAAGCTTCAAGCAGGTCAGCAGTGGTCCAGCCGGTAGTGGCAATCACAGTCGGGGTTTCAATCGCGACGTCACGCTTGCGTAAGGCTTGCACCAGCAAGTGCGGCCAGCTCTCTGCAGTGGCTACGCCTTCTCCGATCGTATAGGAATCACCGAGGGCTAAAAATCTTGGCATTTATTGATTCTCCAATTTGGCTAAGGTTTCGGGGTCGTTTTTTTGTAGGCTTTCAAGCATTTCATGCATTTCAATTGCGCGCTGTGAGATCTCTTTGAGCTGGGGACGTGCGCCAAGTGACTGTTGTGGGCCTTGTGCCAGCAGATCTTGTACTTGTTTCAGGTGCTCACTGAGAGCTTCCAGATGATCGTGGATCAACAGCCACTGGGTCTGGGGTGACCATTCTTCGGCATCAGGTAAACAGCTCATATTTTGCTTCCTTTGGTTAATTGGTCTTTGATGATCTCAGCCGCGCGCAAGACGCCTCCGGCAGGGCCTAGTTCAGCCCAAAGTCGATTGGGCAAAGTCTGAAAGGGCAATGGATTGGCCAGCGCAGCTTCAATGCAGTTGATGATCTCAGGAATTGCAAAGTGCTGAATAAATTCAGGCACCACTCCCTCGTCTAACAATAAATTGGGCAGCGTGACCCAGGGTTTTTTAAGCACCGCGCGTGCCAGCTGATAGGTCAGACCCGAAACACGATAAAGGGCGATCACGGGTCTCCCCAGCAAAGCCGCTTCTAAAATAGCGGAGCCTGAGGCCCCTATAATAATATCACTCGCCAGCATGGCTGTGTAACGTTTGCGGATCGGTAGCTGGAGCGCATTCAATAACTGCAAATCAGGGTTGTCTAAAAATTCGGCGGCGATCGGGCAAATAGCCTGGGTTGGCATGGGCAAATGCTGCTGAATCTGGGCCATCACGGGCAGCAGTTGACTCCACTCACTTTGTCGCGATCCGGGCATCCAGCAGATAATCGTTTGTTCCGAATCTAATCCCAGTTCCTGGCAAGCCTGAAGCCGCGCTTGTTGATGGGCATAAGGCGAACGAGAGACCGGTGGCACCAGATCTAAGATTGGATGCCCAACCGGAATCACCTGGGCGCCACGTTCGCGATAAAAATGGGCCTCGGGCTGGAAAACCGACAAAATCGCCGTGCTATTCTCGATCACACGACGCGTCCCGCTTTCAAAGCCCCAGATCCAGTCCTGGGGAGCCAGATAATAATAAACCGGGATGCCTAATTCACGGGCCACGGCTGCCAATTGCAGATTAAAGCCCTGAAAATCCACCAGCAAAACCAATTGGGGACGGACTTGTTGCAGCCAGCGTTTGAGACGTTGCAAGAGCGGTCGGTATTTCAGCACTTTATCGGCATTTTCACTCAGACCGACCGCGGAATCGGCGCGTAAGTCTGCCAATAGCTGTAAACCCGCCAGCTTAAGATGCGGGCCGCCCAGGCCATAGGCCTGTAGATCAGGCAAAAACAAATGCAGCTGTTGTAAGACCGCTGCAGCATAGAGATCGCCTGAGACTTCGCCAGCAGAGATAAAGAGAATAGGGGTTGCAGACAAGCTGAGGGCTCCTTTTGGTGTTAAAATGGGCCTGTTCAAGGCATTTGACTTAACCCATGTATTTTAACAAAGCCCAGACACCACAGGGGGTATTATGCAATTTCTCAGACCCAATTTAGATCAGCGTGTGCTGGCCAGCGTGATCCAGTTTTGCCCGGGGGCCGATGTCCAGGCCAATCTGGACACAGCGGGGCATTGGATCGCTGCCGCCGCTGAGCAGGGCGCTGAACTGATCGCCCTGCAAGAAACCTTTCATTATTCGGGGCCACATTCCCCTGCTGACATGCAGCGGGTCAGCGAAAGCCTGCCCGGACCGATCTCAAACTGGTTAGCCGATCAAGCTCGCGAGCATGGCGTTTGGCTGATCGCAGGCAGTATTTTTGAGCATAACCCAGCCGATCCGGCACGGGCCTTTAATACGTCACAGGTCTTTAACCCGGCTGGCGACTGTGTGGCCCGCTATCGCAAGATCCATTTGTTTCATTTAGAAGCAGATAAAACCTATTCAGAAATGAAATACCAGACCCCTGGCGACCCGCAACAAATCGTGACAGCCGCCAGCCCGTGGGGCGGTATTGGCCTCTCGATTTGCTTCGATCTGCGCTTCCCGGCCCATTACCAGCAGCAGTCTCGCCAGCA
>JBBKWI010000152.1:0-13790 GCA_037968875.1 Candidatus Sericytochromatia bacterium
CAGTTTCAGCTTCGATGACAGTTTCAGCTTCGACGACAGTTTCAACGACAGTTTCAACGACAGGTTCGGCTTCGATAATTGCTTGTGGTAATTCGGGCAGAGAGCTGATTGCCAGAGGGGCGTTCGCAGTTTTTATCTCTGCTTGCAATTGTTTTAGATCGCTTGAAAATTGAAGTGGATTGCTCTGGATTTCGTCTGAGCTTTGTAGGCTACGCAGACGCTGTGTGAGAACTGGATGGACGATAGGGAGCGCTTCTAGTTCGGTTTGGACCTGGTGCAAATGGGTTTTGCTATCGGCAATTTGTTGCTGTAGATGTTTGAACCAGTCTTGAATTGAATCGAAAACAGGTTTGAGCTCATGGACTTCAGTTTGGCATAAATCAACGTCTCCAAACAAAGTCTCGCCTTCACGAGGTAAACGGGTCTCGAGCTCTTTTAAACGGGATTGGGAGCGTAGAATTTCACTCTGCAGATCTTGCAAGGTGGGCAGTACTTCTTTTTCGGCTTCTTGCTGAGAGAAACCTGAAAATTTTTGAACCTGCTGGAGATAAGGATTTAGGGCTGTGGTCCAGCCTGTGAGCATCTGTTGACTTTCTTTAATCCGCTGCTCATGAAAGCGTACTCGCTCAGAGGGTTCGCCTTTGTTTTTACGTTGACTAAAAACAGCAATAAAGATGATGAATAAGATTAAAACGACGAGAGCAATGGCGATCCAGGCTCCGTATTGGGCGATTAAGGGTTCAAGTTGCGCTAACATGGGCTGTTTTTAGTCAGTCCTTTATCTAAAAATAACTTTATAATTATAGCACGCTTGTTTTTTTCAGGCGCACGACGTCTGATATGACTCAGACTGAGTCTTTGGTTTGAAAAACTAGTCAAAGCGCATCATGCTTTTGCCCATCAGGGCACTGGCTCGCTGACGGATTTCCTCTTGCTCATTGGCTTCAAAATCCTGGCTATAGCTAATTTGTTGATTATAGATTTGACTCAGGAACTCCATGGTTTCAGGCGAGCGACTGCTGGCGATGGCCTCCATAATCTCGAGACATTCCCGGTAACTGGCATGGGGGTAATATTCAGATAAAGCGGGTACGGCTTCTGGATCACCAAAAGACCGCAAGGCAGTAATCAAAGCCAGCGTATCAGGGAACTTCCTGAGAATAAAATAAGACAAGAGCTGTTGAAACAATTGGCGTGAGCCCAGACGCCCCATTTTATCGGCAATCATATAGCGAATTCTGGGGTGGGTTTCAGGTGCGAAAAAGAGGTTTTTAACCACATAGAGAGCTTTGCTTTTGTCTTGCTGGGCCAGGTTCTCCAGAAAAACTTTGATTTCATTTAAGTACTGATCTTTGGAAGCCACTTCACGAATTTGCTCTAAATTAGGAACCATTGCCCTCAAGCCTCATTTAAATCGAATTTGGCAAGCTCATTTACAGTGCGCGAAATTTCCATAGCTGCATCTTTATTGCCGATGCGGTGGGTGGCTTTGACCATCGATGCCAGTCGTTCTGGATTATTCAGTAACTTCTCGATATAATAGGCACCATCGCTGATCTGATGCAGGATACTGGCAGCGCCATTTTCGAGTAAATGGTCACTGTTGCGTTGCTCCTGGCCTGGAATGGGGTTGATAATCATCATTGGGCAATTGGCAGCTAAAGCTTCGGAGCTTGAGAGCCCACCCGGTTTGGTGACCATAATATCCGAAGCCCGCATCAACTCATGTACATTATTGACGAAACCAAAGACTTTGGTCGTGACCGGCAGGCTCATCGCGACCTGGGTTAGCTCTTCTTGTAGGGCTTCATTGCGGCCACAAACAACCATCATTTGCATCTTGGTTTTGACGTCTTTGAAAGAACGCACCAGGCCCGTAAAATCACCGATTCCATAGCCACCACCCATAATCAAAACGGTCGGCAAGTCAGGATCTAGGCCCAATTTTTCACGCATTTCAGATTTGGAAGCCAGGGTTGAAAAAACAGGGTCAACAGGAATGCCTGTCTGATAAATGCTTGTTTCTTTTGCCCCGCGGGTTTGTAATTCGCGCTTGATATCGTCACTGGCTACAAAATAGGCGTCGACTTCCTCGACGATCCAGAAGGTATGCAGGGCATAGTCGGTGACCACTGCATAGAGAGGTAGGGATGATTTACGCTTCTTCTTCCAGCGTGAGATCAGTTCCATTGGCAAAAAGTGGGTGCAAATCACAACATCGGGTGAGAAATCATCTAAAAACTCTCGGAAATCACCGGCCTGCATGGTTTCAAGGCTTTGACGGATTTTATCGTCGAGACGATCTTCTTCTTTATCATAGCGCTCATAAATATAGCCCCACAGTCGAGGGGTGTGACGTACCAGTGCCAGGTAGGTATTACTATAGACCTTTTTATAGACGCTGTTGATATAGTCGAGAGTGTCGACCAGCTTAATATTGGCGTCCGGATAGAGATTTTTATAGGCCTTGGCAATTGCTTCGGCTGCACGGGTATGGCCAGCTCCGGCAGTGACATGGGCGATCAGAATACGGGGGGATTTTTTGCCGTTATTGTAATTGATGCTTTTGATAATATCTGCAGGCAAGAGAGTATCACGGTTTTCACGCTGCGCGTATTCTACAGCCTTTTGAATCACAGGCTCAATTTTAAGTTCGATATCTTTACCCAGCACATCATAGACCTGAGCATCGACTGCCAGAGAACGATCGACTTTATCTTTCACAATCCGTTTAATAAAGTCGTTTTTACCTGAGAACATGTGCGCTGCCTCGCTCGCTGATGCAGGTCTTATGACCTGTCGATTATTCCACCTATTCTATCACAGAGGCCGGTTTGACTCTGTATGCCGACCCATTCTGTCTTGAGAGGAAGCTTGTTTTGTACGTCGATGAATTGTATATGAATGTATAATAAAGACATGGATATTATTAATTTAGCTGACTTAGAAGGCGACGCCAGTGAGGTTTCTGTGCAGGTCTCGGATACTGATCTGGTGCTGTACTTTCCTTATCACCCGGACGCTGTTAAACAAATCAAACGGATCGAAGGGGCTGAGTACCAACCCCATGACAAAGCCTGGGCCTTACCTGTCACGGATGAAAATAAAGGACAGGTCTATGACACCGTCGCTGGCTTGCGTGAGTTTTTTGAGCGCGAAGCCGATAAAGCGCTCTTACGCATAGAGTACCAGCAAGACATCGGGGAGCATGTTATTGAAAGCCTGAAAGCAGACTTTGATCACCCGGATCTTGGGCTCGAACTACGCGGAAGTTCTATTTTAGTACGATTCCCCTATGACCAAAAAAGTATGAAAGCGATCAAGAAGGTTGATGAGAGGGTTTGGGATGGTATGGAAAAAGCCTGGAAAGTTCCTACTGATGCAGATAAGTCTTTACGCAAAGCCTTGCGCGGTATTATGAAACAATTGGATTAGGGTCTATAAACGGTAAAACTTGCTGTTATCGACGCCGCCACCATCAAAGCCAATATCAAGCAATTGATTGTCACTGCTAGAAAATGTCAATCCGGCAGGTGTTAGACCATTTTGGGGGTTCTCAAAACGATTGGTGAGTTCAGGCATGAATTCTACAGCTGCTATAATCGATTTTTGACTGAGAGCGGCGAGACCCTTTTCGGGCACTGGGATGCCTTTGCGATTGACCACAGATACCGTGTAGACATCGTATTTTTCAAGTGGGTTTTGCTTGAGATCAGTCTGCTTAAAGGGGTGGGGCGAAGGACCGCTGGTGCGTACAATCAATTCTGCACCGGGACGCTTTTGAGCCAACTCTGCTGCTTGCTCAGCATTCAATTGGGTGCCGACCCGCTTGCCAGTTTTTACAAAATCCTGCAAGTCAAAGAGTCCCGTATCGTGGCTAGCAATACGTTGGTCGGTAATTGCTCGGGGAATACTCTGATTGACTGAAAAATTCATTCGCTGTTTAAAAAGCCTTTTAAATCAAAATCGTTCAGGTTAAGCGTAGCAAAAGGAGTGTGCTAAATGCAAGATACAGGTGCTATTTGCTAAATCTTAATTGGTTTTTATACTATGTTGTAACTCTTCTTAATCTCATTCTGATTAGTCTTGAAATAGTGCTTAGGGGTCTGAATAGATACTTTGAAAACTCATGTGATTTTAAGCCATCGAATATCGTATAATAGAAAAATAGGGTTGAAAAATAGATTCTTATTACAACAGGGGGTGGCTAACACCAATGACAAAGATTCTTTCCGTCGACGATGACCCCACCATTCGCGCTATGATCGTTGATATTCTTGAAATACAAGATTATGATGTTATCTCTGCCGATAACGGAATGTCAGGTATTGAGTCAGCTAAAAAACATCTGCCTGATTTGATTATTTGTGATGTCGAAATGCCTGATATGAACGGCTGGAGCATGCTTGAAGAAGTCCGCAAAAGCGAGGACCTACAAGAAACACCATTCATTTTTTTAACGGGACTCAATTCGATGCAAAATCTGCGACAGGGAATGAATCTTGGTGCCGATGATTACCTGACTAAACCTTTCACTTTTGAGGAATTAACCCAAGCGGTACAAACCCGCCTGGAAAAACATCAAGTACTTAAAGAAAAGCATGCAGCAGAACTGAAGCAAGCAGATAAAAAAATAGCACAGGCGATCTATTTTGATTCAGTAACGGGTTTGCCTAATCGCAAGCGCATGCAAGAAGACTTTTTGAGCACTGTGAATGCAGCTGGAGATCAGGCGATTTCTGCTTTTTCTTTGAGCTTGGATCATTTTGAAGAAGCAATGGCTTCGCGCCCTCAGGCTTTTTCCAATCTCATTTTAAAGCAAGCGGCCCAGCGTTTTAAAAGTATTTTTAAGGCTGATGAAAGCTTGATTTATATGGAACACAATCATTTTCTGGGTTTTTGCCCTACGGACTCTAACCGAGATGAGGTTCAGAATGGTTTGCAAAAAATTCAGATAGCATTGTCCGAGCCTTTTTCGCTCATGCAGACGAGTCTCCATCTGACAGCCAGTATCGGGCTTGCGGTTTATCCTGTAGATGCCCAGGAGCTTGGGGAAATTGTACAACAGGCGATTGCTGCCCGTCATAAAGCACAGGCTCAGGGCGGAAACCAATATATTTATTATGATTAAACTATGATTATGAAAAGTTTGAGAAAAAAAATCTTACTGATCGATGATACTTTGCTTAATAGAGATCTGGTCTCAGATATTCTGGATGGGTCAATCTGTGATTTGAGCTATTGTAGTGATCCCCATGAAGGGCTGAGGACTCTTATGCTCAGCCAACCGGACTTGCTGTTATTGGATGTGGATATGCCCGAAATCAATGGCATTGAGCTTCTCAAACAGATCCGCTCCATGTCCAGAACCTATAAATTGCCGGTCTTTATGTTTACTGCTCACTCAAGCCGTGAAGTGGTCCAGCAGACCATGGATTTGGGTGTCACAGACTATTTGGTCAAGCCCTTCGAAGCGACAGATTTGATTAACAAATTAAACAAACACTTTGGAGAAGATCTTTTTGATATCTAGGGCTTAATGACCTGGTTTTTCAGCTCAGGAAGTCGTTTGTTCGAGGGGCAAAGTGAACCAAAATCTTGACCCTTGACCCTCTATAGATGTCACACCAATTTGTCCTGCGTGAGCTTCTAAGGCCATTTTACAAAAAGTTAGCCCAAGGCCGGTTGAGTATTTTCGTTTGGCCTGCTGTGATTCAATTTGCCCAAATTTTTCAAAGATACGGGCTTGATCTGCTTCGGGTATACCCGGGCCAGCGTCTATAACTGAAAACTTTAAGCCTTCTGGTACCGCATCTAAGCACAAAGTTATTTCTGAGCCCGGAGGCGAAAAGGCAATTGCATTACTTAATAAATTGACAATCACTCGTCTAATCAAATCTTGATCCAATCGAATCGAAGGGCAATCGATCGAATAGTTTTCAAGTAAATTAACTGTGCCCAGAGTGGAGGACAAGAGCTCAATCGCTTCGGCCGATAATTTGCGGAGGTCAGTTAACTGGGTATCAATTTGAAGTGCTTCAGACTCTAATTTATTCACATCCAGCAATTCATTGATTAGTTTCATCAATTGATCTGAACTCTTACGGGCTGTTGTTACATAACGCTGCTGTTTTTCTGATAAGGGCTCCTTTTTCATGTCTAAAAGGGATAAATAGCCGATCACACCAGACAAGGGAGAGCGCAGATCATGAACGACCATGTGAATCAGATTATCTCGCATTTGCTCCAGTTCTTTTTGCCTGGCAAGAGAGCTTTCTAGTGCTTGATTCTTGTTTACTAGTAGTTTTTGTAGACGACTTAAATTCAGATGGGTGCTGACCCTGGCCTGAACTTCTTCAAATTGAAAAGGCTTGATAATGTAATCTACTCCCCCGGCTTTAAAAGCCTTGACCTTGTCCATGGTTTCATTCAGAGCAGAAATAAAAATAACCGGAATATCGCTGAGTTGTGGATCTGCTTTTAAGGCATTACAGACTTCGTAACCATTCATTTCTGGCATGGTAATGTCCAATAAAATTAAGTCAGGTGGACTGGCTGAGGCCGCTTTCAAAGCGAGTTTGCCACTGGGGATAGGCCGAACCTTATAATCACTCTGGCGCAACAGGTCTGACAATACCTGCAAATTGGCGGGGGTATCATCTACAATCAAAATGCTGGCTGGTGATTCGGTTGATTCGCTTGTCGTCATGGTGAAATCTCCAGGATATCGGCTATTTTTTGATAATCGAATTCCCCAGCCGCCTTCTGAATCGAATCAGCAAGTGGGGGATCATAATCGACTAATTGGAGCGTTAATTCTAGCAGCAAGTCCAGGTCTCCCTCAAGTGTCGCCTGCTGCATACTCTCTAATAATGCTTTGGGGAGCTCTTGTAACTGAAATCCGGTCTCTGCCTCTAAGCTCAAAAGATTGGACTCAGCTTTATAAGTATATTTTATGCTCAAGTGATCTGCCAAGAGTTCAAAAAGCCGATTGGCCTGAAAGGGTTTGCTTAAAAAATCGTTGGCTCCGGCTTTCATCGCGGCAAGTCGCTCTTCCTCAAAGGCGCTAGCTGTTAAGACGATGATTTTGAGATCGTCAAACTGAGTTTGTTGGCGAATCAAGCGAGTTAACTCAAGCCCGTTCATGACAGGCATGCCTACATCCATCAGGACCAGATGGGGAGACCAGGATTCGATCAAGGCCAATCCTTCCGCTGCGGATGCGGCTGCCTCTAATTGAAAGCCAAGGGGGGTCAGGAAATCCAGGACAATCTCACGATTCATAGCTTCGTCGTCAATCACGAGGATGCGCCACTGGATTTCCTCAGGCGCTAATGACAGAATGTGTTGCTCAGTTTTGCTATGTGTGGCGATCGGTTCTGCTTCTGAAATAGCCACAGGTAAACTAAAGCCAAAGGTCGAGCCCTTGCCCCATTCTGAAGAGACAAATACTTTACCGTTTAATAAATGCGCGTATTTTTCGCATAATGCCAGACCTAGGCCGGTTCCACCAGACTTTCCACTCCCTGAGGCTGTTTGTTCAAAAGATTTAAACAATTTATGTATTTCTTTGGCTTCAATCCCGGCACCGGTATCATGCACAGAGATTTTCATAATCCCTGGAGTGTGCTTACAGATTGATAGCTTATCTCGACAGTAATTCTGCCACGTTGGGTGAATTTAACAGCGTTGCCTACCAAATTTAAGATAATTTGGCGCATTTTTCCGGCATCCGTATGGATCACTGCCGGTACTGTTTCAGAGATATCGATCACCAACTCGACTTCGGGCAAGCGACGCAATTGCTCTTGAAAAAGCAGACGCAGATCTTCAATAAAGTATCTGACGTCGAAATCAGATAAGTTAATCGGCATCAGACCCGCTTCAATTTTTGACATTTCCAAAATCTCATTGATTAAAGTCAATAGATGTTCGCCCGCTCTAAGGATTGTTTGCAGGTATTTTTCTTGTTTTGGGTTTTCGTATTCGAAGCGCTGCATTAATTGGGCTGTTCCCAAAATAGCGTTCATGGGGGTGCGAATTTCGTGTGACATGGAAGCCAAAAAAACAGATTTACTATGATTGGCTGCTTCTGCTGCCAAATGTGCTGTTTGAAGTTCTGCCTCTATCCGTTTGCGTTGCGAAACATAGCCTAACTCCAGACCAATCTGTGCCATTAACTCCAATAATTGGGCCGCAGGTTTTTCATTGGTTAAGGAGAAAAACTCGAGTATAGCGACAACCTCATTTTCTACGATAATCGGAAAACCAAGATGAGATTTTAGCCCATAGGGTGTGGCGCGATCTGAACGCCGGCCGAAACCCTTGTGTATAGATTGATACTGATCGCTTAAATCATGCCAATAGGGACTGCGAAAACAGTAAACTCGACCAGGCAGACCTACCCAGGGTAATAAGTGATGCGCTGTCACTTCTGCAGCAAAGGGTTCATAATGTTTGTCTGCAAGATGCCAGATGTTTGATGAAAATAACAGTGGCAAATGCTTTCCTATTTGCTCTTGATGAAAAAAAACGTGGCCTACCGGCCAGCCTGTATAAGCAGATATCTTTTCCAGAGCTTTTGTCAAAACAGCCTGGACTGTGGGCATGGCGTTGGCTATAGAAGCAATCTCTCTGAGCAGTTGGGCCCGTTGCTCGGATTCTTGCAAAGCATAATTGGTCTGAATCAATTCCTGAGTACGTTGCGTGATTTTCTGCTCTAGTTCCTCATTGAGTTGCACAATTTGGATCTGGTTTTGGCGGTAGGCGCGGGCATAACGTAAGGTTCTCTCGATCAGAATGGGGCTCAGATTTTCTTTAGACAAAAATCCATCGACGCCTGTCTGCATGGCATCCAAATCAACGGTTCGTTCTGTACTGGCTGTGAGTAAAACCAATGGAATCATGATTTCTTCTGCACGCACCTTGCGAACCAATTCGATACCCGTTTGATTATCCAGAATATAATCGATTAACGCAGCGTCCCAGCTTTCAGTGAGTAGTAAATCCAGGCCTTCTTGAAAGCTCTTGGCCCAGTGAATGCTGAAATGGGTTTCTTTAATGTGAGTGAGCATGCTGGAATAAATTAAAAAATCCATTTCAGAATCATCGATGATTAAAAGTTTCCATTCTTGAATGAGCATCAAAAGGGTGACCTGTTTTTTTGCTCCGCTTGATCTTCTAATGAAAACAAACAAATACTGACATGTTCGTACTTAAGTTGTTTTCCTTCAATCAGGTAAATCAATGGCTGCACTCTAAACTTATTCATCTTTTGCTAGCTCTTTTCCCACTTGTCAGGCATGTATTGACAAGCATCACTTTGAGGCTTTGCGCATTTGCGTCTTCAGGCGAAAAAATCAAAGTATACTTGGATTTTGAAACTATTATAAGTTTACATGAACTTGCCGATCTAAAATAGACCTGGATTGGACGATTGGGAGACTTTTCTAGATCTAGACTGAAAAGGTGTAAATAATTGATTTTTAAACAAAAAATAGCCTGAGCTTAAGGCCTCTGGCTTTACATTGAGTCGCTGAACGCTTAGGATAAAGGAACCCTTTAACGTAGAGATTAAAAGATAGTAGAGAATCATTTTCATGCCTGTATCGTTTCGCCGTGCTCTGATTTGTGCAAGTTTTGTCCTCACAGCCTGTGCTGGCCCCAGTCCAACCCTAATGAAGCCTAATTTACAACGAACGCCTCTAAGCGCCTTACAGAGTCAGGCCCAGTCAGCTAGCCAGGTGATGCAGTTTAAAGCCAATGCCAGCATTTTAGACTCCCGTCAACCTCAACCGGTAGCCGTGACTCCCCAGGCCCTGATTTTTAATCAAGACCCCCAATTGCAGGTCGGCCAGATTGTAATGGGCCGAACGGAACAAGATGAATATTTACGCCGGGTCACCAGTATTCGCAGCGAAGAATCGCAAGTCGTGGTATTGACTGAGCGCGCCAATCTATACGAAACATTTGAGCAGCTTGATGTTAGCAATGCCCAACCTGACCGCCTCGATCCGATACAACTTGACCAGCGTCGTTTTAAGATCGGTTTTGTCGATATCGTTTCCAAGTTGGTTGCTGAGCCCGACTTTTCTGATACTCGCTTACGTCTGACCAATAACAAAGCCAGAGCCTTATTTGTGCGATTGGCACCTGAAATTAAATTAACCTGGGATGTCAGTGGCGAAACCAGTTTTACTCCCGGTATGTCAGATGGCCTGACCCTGAAACCGATCGGCAACGTAACTTTTAAAACCTTCCGCATCCCCACCAGTATTGGTGGCATTCCGCTGGTCTTTTACTTCCGGCCCGGGGCGGCTTTGGACTGGGGCCATCAGGGCAATGGCCATATCAAGCTGGGAGCGCAAGTCACGGGTACCTTTAAAGTTGGCGTTGAAATGACCGCTATGGTCTCAGAGCAGCCGGATGTAGACACTTTTTATCAGCAAGAATTTGAGGGCCGTTTCTTACCGCCTGAAATTGACTTTAATGGCAAAGTTTTGGCTCGTATGCATGTGCCACGCTTGCGCCTGGAAAGCAAAATCGTGGATATGATCGGGCCCTTTATTGAAGCGGAGTCGTATCTCGATGGCGAACTAGATGCTCAGGTCAAGATTACTGGCGCTGGCAAACAAGTCACCGGTCAAGCGGCTGCTTATTTGGGTCTCGGCCTCAAGGCTGGCTTGCCCCAAACCGATCTCTTTGGTAAAACCCTTAACAAAGAAATCAGCATCGATATCTTTAACCGCCGGGTTAAAACGCTTTATAAGCAGCGCCTGAGTTATCAGATCCCGCTGCAGCAATAAAGCTGTAATATCAAGCCCCATTAGAAAAGCCCCCAAGCAATTGGGGGCTTTAATTATTCTTAGTCTAATTATTGTTAGATTAGCGGCTTATGAGCAGCCACTTGTCGCGCCGCAGTTCATGCATTTATAGCAGGAGCCATTGCGAATCATCGAGGCCGAGCCGCAGCCCATGCAGGGCGGTGCATCGGTTGAGTTCTGAAAGGACATGCCTTTTTGCTCAGACTCTTCGATCACCCGTTTGCCATTCAGCATTTCACTCTTCGCTGGCGCTGTGGGAGCTTCTGTTTTTGCTTCCACTGTGGTTGAGGTATGAATCTGTTGGGCTTCTTCAGCAGGCAAGAAGCGCAAGGCGAGCCAGCGGAAGATATAGTCCATAATCGATTTGGCATAAGGAATCTCTTTATTGCCCGTGAAGCCTGAAGGCTCAAAACGGGTGTGTGAGAACTTATCGACCAGCACGCGAATGGGTACGCCGTATTGCAAGGCCAGAGAAACCGTCGTGGCAAAGGAATCCATCAGACCTGAAATCACGCTGCCTTCTTTGGCCATCGTGATGAAAATCTCACCGGGACTGCCGTCTTCATAAGTGCCGACAGTCACATAGCCTTCGTGACCAGCGATGCTGAACTTATGGGTCAGGGCCTGGCGTTCATTGGGTAGGCGTTTGCGCTGGGGGCCTTTAACAGCATCGGCTTTGGGGGCTTCTGCTTGCTGAGAGGTGTTTAGCGGTTGGGTGCGCTTGCTACCATCACGATAGATAGCGACGGCTTTCACGCCCAGTTTCCAGGATTCCAGATAGGCATCAAAGATATCCTGTTTGCTGACATCAGGTGGCATATTGACGGTTTTGGAGATGGCGCCACTAATAAACGGTTGCACTGCGCCCATCATACGAATATGGCCCATATATTGAATCGAACGGCTGCCTTTGAGGGCTTTGAAAGCGCAGTCAAAGACGGCTAAATCTTCTTTGCGCAGCTCAGGAGCACCTTCGATGGTTTCGTTTTGATCGAGATAGTCCAGAATCTGGCTGACTTCTTCGGGTTGATAGCCCAGGTTTTTGAGAGCCAGAGGTACGGTCTGATTGACGATTTTCATCGAGCCGCCACCGACCAGTTTTTTGTATTTGATCAGGGCAATATCGGGTTCAACGCCAGTCGTATCACAATCCATCAGAAAGGCGATCGTGCCAGTTGGGGCCAGTACCGATACCTGGGCGTTGCGATAGCCTTGCTGCTCGCCCATGATCAAAGCGCGGTCCCAGCTTGCTTGTGCGGCTTTGCAGATCGGTTGATAGCGGGCTTCGGGAGTCACCTCTTTAACGGCTTCCCGGTGCATTTCGACAACCTTGAGCATATGTTCACGATTAGACTCATAGCCCGCAAAAGGGCCGACGACTTCAGCAATTTCAGAGGAGGCAGCATAAGCTTCTCCTGTCATTAGGGCGGTAATGGCTGCTGCATACTGGCGACCCGCATCGCTGTCATAGGGTAGGCCCTGGGCCATTAAGAGCGCCCCCAAATTGCCGTATCCCAGACCGAGGGTGCGATAGCGGTGTGAATTGGCTTCAATTGCCGGAGTGGGGTAAGAGGCTTTGTCGACCATGATTTCTTGAGCAGCGATCAAGACGCGGACCGTGTGCTGGAAACCTTCGATATCAAAAGCACCGTCCTGATAATACTTCATTAAATTGATCGAAGCTAAATTACAAGCCGTATCGTCTAAGAACATATATTCCGAACAGGGGTTGGAACCATTGATTCGACCTGAGGCTTTGGAAGTATGCCAGCGATTGATGGTGCTGTCGTACTGAATACCCGGATCACCACAGATCCAGCTGCTTTCTGCCATGCGCATCAAAAGCTCACGGGCAGAATAGGTATCGACAATGCTGCCATCAGTTACGGCCCGGGTGTGCCAGGCTAGATCGGCTTCGGCAGCTGCCATAAATTCGTCAGTGACGCGCACGGAGTGATTTGCATTCTGAAAGTGCACGGAATCATAGGCGCCGCCCACGACATTAAAGCCTCCGTCATAACCGGCATCGATTAAAGTCCAGGCTTTTTTCTCTTCCTGGGCTTTGGAATCAATAAATTCGACGATATCCGGGTGATCAATATTCAAGATCACCATTTTGGCTGCGCGACGGGTTTTGCCGCCCGATTTGATCACGCCAGCAAAGGCGTCATAGCCGCGCATAAAGGAGACTGGGCCAGAAGCGGTTCCGCCACCAGACAAGACCTCTTTGGATGAGCGCAGGCTTGAAAAATTGGTGCCTGTGCCAGATCCCCATTTGAATAACATGCCTTCGGTTTTGGCCAGGCCCAGAATCGAGCCCATATTGTCTTCAACAGAGTTAATAAAACAGGCCGAGCACTGTGGTTTTTCTTCGACGCCAACATTAAACCAGACGGGGCTATTAAAGGCGGCCCGCTGCTGAATCAGAATCGCAGCCAGCTCGTGATGGAAGCGTTGGCCGTCTTCCAGGCTAGCAAAATAACCTTGCTCTAGACCCCAGCGGGCAATTGTATCCGAGACCCGTCCCACCAATTGGCGCACACTAGATTCCCGTTGGGGGGTGCCTATTTGACCATGAAAATATTTAGAAACAACCACGTTGGTGGCCTGTTGTGACCAGCTTTTGGGGACTTCTACATCCTTTTGCTCAAAAATCAGTTCGCCTTTTTCGTTGCCGATCGTTGCTGTACGCTGTTCCCACTCCAGTTCGTCAAAAGGGTGTTGGCCGGGGGTTGCAAAGCGCTGAGTATAGTGTAGGCCGTTGTCAGAATAGTTAAAGGCTTCGCCATTGGCTTGTAAGCTAGAGTCGGAAGCTTGTAGATTGGTATTGGGCATGAAGAACTCCTCAAAATCGGAAATTTAAAGCAATATTTTTGTTTATTTATAAATTTAGAGGTTGTTTTTATCGCCTTTGAATACCTCTAATAAACTGTAATTCATTGTAACGCATTAGCTATGGCTCGGAAA
>JBBKWI010000153.1:0-11206 GCA_037968875.1 Candidatus Sericytochromatia bacterium
TCCACGCTTAGGCTGATGTTTCTACCGTTTCCGGAGGCGTATAACGTCGTACTGCTGAGCGGCCCTTGCGCGGGTTGATCTGTTCGACAGAGACATCCAGTTCTTCACCTTCTCTGAGACCAGCCAGATCAGCTGAAGCCATTGGCAAATCGAAGCAATAATCCGGTAAATGCACCCAGGACTTTTCATCCCCGATGAAATTGACGACGGCTTTCATGACCCGTGGGCTTTCCAATTGCGAAAAGTATTTTAAGATCCAATAGCGGAAATTTTCACGCTGGATATAATTGGCACAAAACAAAGCCTGATCACTCATGGCGATCATTTCTTGTAATTTGACTTCGTCATAACAAGCCGTGCCATGATTCAGCCAATGCTTGATTTGGCGGTGTAAGACCAGGTCATTAAAGCGCCGAATCGGAGAGGTAAACTGGGTGTAAGCACTCAGGCCCAGGCCATAATGCAGGCCCGGTTGGGTCGACATTTCAGCCCGTTTGAGCATCGGCCGGCCATTATCTGCGACTTCTTTGGGAGCTTCTTGCACCTTATATATCAGCGGGATCCCCACCTCGCCCAATTGCTTGGCTACCAGGTGATTGGCCAGAATCATCATTTCAGAAACCAAATGCTGTGATGCTGAATCGCGCTCCACGCGCTTGATGGTGATCTCTTTGCTGGCAGAGACTTTGATGCGCAGCTCGGGGCGGGAAATATCCATCGCCCCACGATCTAAACGCTGTTGCTTGAGCTTTTGAGATAAAGGCCAGACATCTTGTAACAACTCAGAAACGGAATCACTTTCTAGCTCTTGATCGACATCCTGATAAGTGAGTCGCTGGTCGACTTCGATCACTGACTCATGAATCTCAATCTCTAATAACTGGGCATCTGCACTTAGCTCGACGCCCACAGAAACGGCCAGTCGAGGCGCGCCCTGTACGAGTGAGCATAAATCCTGCGAAAGCCGTGGCGGCAGCATTTCAATTTTTTGATCACATAAATACACTGACGTGAAGCGTTTGGCCGCCTCTTGATCCAGCGATGTATCAACGTTGACAAATTCGGCTGGATCCGCGATATGAATCCAGAGTCGAAAATTACCGTTCTCCAGGCGCTCACACGAAATGGCATCGTCAATATCTGTGGTTTCAAGATCATCAATTGTGACCGTCCATAAATGACGTAAATCACGTCGCTTGCTCAGGGCCGTTTCCAGATCAATTTCCATTAGATTGGCTTGCTCAAGCATTTCTTGGGAAAAATGCTGTGGTACTTCATATTCCAATAAATGCAGATTGACATCTTCGTCCCAGATCCCAGCATTAATCATCAGGGTCAGGGTTTGATCTTCGGCTTTGCCTTTGACCCCGGCATCCAATAATAATCGCGTGACCGTATCGTATTCAGAGGATTTTTGCCCCAAAATCGCAACATCTTGTAAGGCTTCTAAAAAGGTGCTGTTGTCAGGGGCCGGGCCACATTTTTTTTCATTTAAGCAATCATGAATCCAGTGCAAGGTATCACGGCGGCTGCGCAGACGGGTTTCTTCCCGGTTTTGTTGGGTGCGAATTTGCTCAACTTTTTCTACAGCACGTGCCATAAAACCCGCATCACCCTTGGTTTCAAAATAAATCCGGTCATCTATCAGGCAACGCAAGAGCGCCGCTGTTTCGAGATCTCCGGCGTCTGAGAAATACATTTCAGCCAGGCTTTGCACGTCCATGGGTTCGGTTTGATCTGACAAGACTTCCCAGAAAGTAAAGAGGTCGATATCGACGTCGTGCTGTTCTAAGCGTTCAGACCATTTTTTGAGCGCATGTGTGCACTCAGTGCGAGAAGCTGAAGCACTCAAAGACTGTTTAAAGATATGCAAAATCTTATTGGATTTGAGATTAACTTCCCGATTGGTTTCTGTCAAAATGCGAATTTGATTGGCATTGCTTTGCTGACAGACTCCTAAAGTCAATTTGTTTTTAAAGATAAATTCGACAATATTGCCATTTTGAATCATAGCTGATCTACATTTCTCCAGGAGTAAACCCAGCGCGAGGCGAGGGAATCGGTTTCTTTTCTTGTTTGGCTGCCCGCAACCAGGCAGCCATGGCGCGCTCGACTTCATCGAGAGCTTCACGGGGGGTCTGGCCAAAGGCCGTACAATAATTCAGATCCGGCACATCAGCCAGAAAACCCTGGTCCGCTTCAGACCAGGAAATCATAATTGGATAATGGGGATGACTCATAACTCGTCGCTTGCTTTCAAATGGTATTTGTAGACCAGATTAATGATTTGGCGTACCTGAAAAGGCTTGATCTGACCATTGATATTTTGTAAATTAAACAGTTCAGGGATCTCAGCATGAACAAATGTGCTGTGCATGCGATTCATACTCGCCATTCGAAAACCAAAATGCTCGATCAGGGTTTTAAAACTTTGGTGACGGGGATGATGGCCGGTGTTAGCGGCTTTTAAAAGGGACTCACGATGGGTCATAGGGCCTCTGCAAATTGTTGGGTAATTTTAACTAATAAATCAGCGGCAGCATCGGGAATCGCCGTTCCCGGGCCAAAAATAGCCGCCGCACCGGCCTGGGTCAAAAAATCATAATCCTGGGCCGGAATCACGCCACCACAGACCACCAGAATATCCGAACGGCCGCGCTGCTTGAGTTCAGCCATCAATTGAGGCAAGAGCGTTTTGTGCCCGCCTGCCAAGGAGCTCATACCCACGACATGTACATCGTTGTCCGCCGCCTGCTGAGCCGTTTCGGCTGGGGTCTGAAACAAGGGGCCTACATCGACATCAAAGCCCAGATCGGCAAAAGCAGTCGCAATGACTTTGGCGCCACGATCATGGCCATCCTGGCCAAGCTTTGCCACCAAAATACGTGGCCGTCGGCCAGCAGTGGCCGCAAAGGCGTCACTAGAGGCCAGGACATCGTGCACGGTTTTGGCTTGCGTCTGGGCATAGGTTTTAGAATAAACGCCCGTAATTAACTGGGAACGCGCTTGAAAACGGCCATAGACTTGCTCTAAAGCCGAAGAAATTTCACCCAGGCTGGCGCGGCAACGCGCGGCGGCAACCGCCAGTGACAGTAAATTGGCTTTGGGGTCATTGGCTGCGGCGGTCAGGGCTTGTAAAGCAGCTTCGACAGCGACGGGATCGCGTTCAGCCCGCAAAACTTGCAAGCGGGCAATTTGACTGGCCCGCACCTGGGCATTATCGACATCTAAGATTTCAAGTCCAGCTTGTTCTTTGAGACGATAGGTATTCACACCGACCAGTTTTTCCTGGCCTGAGTCCAGCCCGGCCTGTCGGCGGGCAGCAGCTTCTTCAATCCGTTGCTTGGGCACGCCGGCTTCAATCGCAAGTGTCATGCCGCCCATGCTTTCGATTTCTTGTAAATGCTGCCAACCCAAATGCATCAGTTCATGGGTCAGATGCTCCAGATACCAGGAACCACCCAAAGGATCGATCACCTGGCAAATATCGGTTTCACCTTGCAAAACCAATTGGGTGTTGCGGGCGATTCTAGCCGAAAAGTCGGTTGGCAAGGCAATCGCTTCATCGAGAGAATTGGTATGTAAGGATTGCGTATGGCCAAAAGTCGCCGCCATGGCTTCGATACAGGTACGCACAATATTATTATAAGGCTCTTGCTCGCTTAAGCTCCAGCCAGAAGTTTGGGAATGGGTGCGCAAGGCCATTGATTTGGGGTTTTGGGGATTAAAAGGTTTGATAAGTCGAGCCCATAAGAGACGGGCAGCGCGCATTTTAGCGACTTCCATAAAGAGGTTCATGCCCTGGGCCCAGAAAAAGCTCAAACGGGGTGCAAAGGCATCAATCGTCAGACCCGCGGCCAGACCCGTACGCACGTACTCCAGGCCATCGGCCAGGGTATAGGCCATTTCCAGATCCGCTGTGGCACCAGCTTCTTGCAGGTGGTAACCTGAGATGCTGATGCTATTAAAACGGGGCATCTTTTCAGCAGTAAAGCGAAAAATATCCCCGATAATCCGCATCGAAGGCTGAGGCGGATAGATATAGGTATTACGCACCATATACTCTTTGAGAATATCGTTTTGAATCGTGCCAGTTAGCTGATCCGGGCTCACGCCTTGCTCTTCGGCTGCCACAATATAAAAAGCCATGATCGGCAGCACGGCCCCGTTCATGGTCATCGAAACTGACATTTTATCGAGTGGAATGCCATCAAAGAGAATCTTCATATCTTCGACAGAGTCAATCGCTACCCCGGCCTTGCCGACATCCCCCATCACCCGCTCATGATCTGAGTCATAGCCACGGTGAGTGGCCAGGTCAAAAGCGACAGATAAACCGCGCTGACCGGCAGCTAAATTGCGCCGATAAAAAGCATTGCTGGCTTCAGCTGTCGAAAAGCCGGCGTATTGACGCACGGTCCAGGGACGCTGTACATACATGGTGGCATAAGGGCCACGCAAATAGGGCGCCAAACCTGGCAGATAGTCCAGATGCTGATGATCAGGGTTTGGGCCATACCAGGATTTCACCGGAATCTGTTCATGGGTGATCCAGGGCTGCTGAGCCTGTGAATCGTCAGATTCAGAAACCGCAGCCTTGACAGGCTCTGACTTGGAGCGCAAGGGCAGTTCTTGAAAATTGGGTCTTTGCATGCTTACCTTAGCTTTTCTATTCAATCAATCGTTAGTATCTTACCATTATCATCACTGCCTGAGCGAGTTTGGCTGAGAGTCCGGCTCAGTCGACTGCTGATTGAAATTGCGTCCCAGGACACTCACAGACAAAAGTCTTGCTAAAATACCCTGATGCAAAAATTTTTTCGTGGATTTGTTTACGCCTGGCAGGGAATCGTCTACGCGCTTCAGACTCAGCTGAATATGCGAGTGCATCTGGTTGTCAGTATTGCAGCCATCACTTTAAGCATATGGCTGGGTATTTCACGCATCGAATGGATGCTTTTATTGATGACGCTAGCCCAGGTTATCAGCCTTGAGATCGTCAACACAGCTCTCGAAGTCAGCCTGGACCTCATTTCAAAAGAGCATAACCCCTGGATCGGTCGCGCCAAAGATCTGGCCGCTGGGGCCGTGCTGGTCTCAGCTGTCTTTGCGATTGGCGTGGGCTTCTTGCTCTGGGGTCCACGGCTCTGGCAAATTTTTGTGGCCTAAAAAAGCAGCTCCTGAAAATACATTCCAGGAGCTGCTAAATAGGTTTAAAGCTGTCGGCTTAACGTCGCCCGACCGGGGTTAAGGCTTTGGCCACGTTGATACGACCATGTCCATAATAAATATCATAACCGGGCTCGCCCAGGTCATCAGTGCCCTGAATTAATTGCGCGCGCACTTGCTCGCGGTTCATGTCTGGGAAGACGGAGCGAATCAGGCCAACCACACCAGCCACCGCAGGGGTAGCCATAGAGGTTCCTGAAATCGAGCCATAGTCTTTGCGGTTCATACTATTGCTATTGCCAGGGAAGGTCGATAAAATATTGACGCCAGGAGCTGATATATCTATCCAGGTGCCATACTGTGAAAAGCTAGCACGTTTGTCGCCACTGTCGGTGGCACCGACAGAAATCACACCTTCTTGAGCAGCAGGGAAAATTTGGCTATTGTCGCCATAATTGCCCATCGCAGCGACCAGCACACTGTCCTGATCGAGAGCATATTGCACAGCATCCGATTTGACTTTGGGATTGCCACGACCGCCTAAGCTCATGCTAATGACTTCAGCGCCATGGTCTGCGGCCCAAATAATCCCATTTGCCACATCAGCAGACGTACCGCTCCCACGGTCATCTAAGACCCGTACCGGCATAATTTGCAGGTTAGGGGCAAAGCCGGCTACACCCACGCCATTATTGGTGATCGCAGCAGAAATCCCAGCACAATGCGTGCCGTGACCATGGCCGTCCAGCGCTTGATCATCGCCATCTACGATATCGCGACCGGCGACGATTTTGCCAGCCAGATCAGGGTGCTTTAAGTCAACACCTGTATCTACAATTGCGATCGTGACCTTTTTGCTGCCTTGTGAAATTTTCCAACCGGCGAGAGAATTGCTGACTTTGTGAGCGTATTGCTCTTCAAACATCGGATCATTGGGAGCGGTTGGCGTTTTGGGGCGGGCTTGAGGCATGGCAAACTGGGGGCCGAGTTGTTCAGGACTAAGGCGAATCACAAAATTGGGCTCGGCATAGAGCACATTGGGATTGCGATTCAACTGATCTAAAATAGCCTGAGTTTCTGATTCATTTTGGGTTTTGACCAGTTCAATCCCCATTTCTGGTCGCCCGATGGTATTCAGGGTTTGTAGCTGAAACTGAGCAGAGATTTGTTGGCGAGATTGGGCTGCCAGACCGGGTTTGTATTTGATCACGATTTCACCGGGAACCGTTGGGCCAGTGGCTTCGGTACGGATAGACACCCGATTGACTGCAGTTTGGGCACTGGCACCCTGAAAACGGGTATTGGCCTGAAGATTGGGGTTGAGTACAGGAGCACTTTGACAGGCGACCAGGCCCGTACACAAGCTGAGACCGAGAAACAAACGTGAATTTACAAACATCAAAAACTCCATTATCTATTCTTAACTTATATTTAATGTCGTGAAGGATTAAAAAAAACTTGCCTAAATTATTCAGAAATTGAGGCCCAGAAATTTAAGGGACGAACTCTTGGTCTGGGTCTTCATCTAAAAATGAAATCACAGTGGCAGGATGCGAGGGCTTCGTATGGGTGTGCAGCTTCGGAATCAATTGGCTCATATGAATCGCTTTATCTACGATTAAATCCACCAGATCATCCCGTCCCCATTTCACAGCCAATACCATTAGCTCTTTGATCAGATCGGGATCTTCCGCTGTCGCAACCCATTGTTCTATATTGTCTTGATTAATATCTTGCATTGTTTAAACAGATAACGTCCTTTGCCGTTATAGTTATTTACCCTTGGTGTAAGATGAGAGCACTCTTTTATTATTGTAACCTAAAGCGCAAAAAGTCCGTGATGAAATCGTCAACTCACAATTTCAAAACCCATCCCCACCACCAGGGCAGGCACTGGCCTTTGTTTTGGCTGGCCATACCGGGTCTGATTCTGCTGGATGCCAGCAGCATCTGGGCTGCCCACTATCTGGCTTTTCAAATCTGGATGGCTTCACTGCAAACGGTACCTGCTTGGGAAGTCTATCATCAAATCGCTTTATTTTTGGCATTGCTAAGCCCGATGACACTTGGATTTGCCCAAGTTTACCGTCCCGGCTGGCGCGCCTTACTGCTCGAACTCTCGCAAATTGCCCTCGGAATTGGCTTGTTGTCAGCGATCCAATTTACGATTGTCTTTTTCTTTCGCCATTTGCTGCCCCACCCCGATTTCACCTTTTCTCGTGGCGTGGCCCTGCTCTCTGCTGGCATCGGTTTTGGCTTGCTGGCTGTCAATCATATTCTCTTTCGCAAGGGCATCCAAAGCAGTTTTAAACAGGGCTGGGGGACCCGTCAGGTCTTGGTCGCTGGCGCTACTGAACTGGAACAGCAACAGAGTCATTTTTTACTGCAAGGCCTCAATCTGAAAGGATTCTCGGACTTGGAGCCAGAGGCGATACAGTCCGAATTACAGGCCGGTGATTATGATCTGGTCTGGCTGCGGCACCAAAATCTCACGCCCAATCAAATCGTGGCGCTCAATCAAATCGTTTCCCGCTCAGGTGCTGAACTGTGGCTCTTGCCCAACGCCTTACAATTGACGGTCTCGCGCCAACAATTGGCTGAGGTCGGTGGCTTACCCGTGATCCAATTGCAACAAACGCCTTTGCATTCAGCTCTCAACCGAGCACTCAAGCGCAGCCTCGACCTAACGGTCGTGATACTCAGTTTCGCCATTTTATGGCCACTATTTCTCGGGATAGCCCTGGCTATTCGTCTGAGTTCAGCAGGCCCGATACTCTATCGCCAGGAACGTATCTCTCAAAACGGACATTTGTTTCAGATCCTAAAATTTCGCACCATGCGCAGCGATTCAGAGCTCAGTTCTGGCCCGGTCTGGGCCCAGAGCAACGATCCCCGCACCACCCGCATTGGGCGCTTGCTGCGGCGTTCCAGCCTGGACGAATTGCCGCAATTAATCAATGTCCTCAAAGGCGAAATGAGTTTTGTCGGCCCTAGACCCGAGCGGCCTTATTTTGTTGAGCGCTTCGCCCAGGAAATCTTAGACTACCCCGATCGCCATCTGGTCAAAGCGGGCATGACGGGTTGGGCCCAGATCAATGGCTTGCGCGGCGACACCTCGATCGAAGACCGCACCCGCTATGATCTCTATTACATCGAAAACTGGTCACTGCTGCTGGATCTGAGGATCATTGCCCGCTCATTTTTGGCGGTCTTCAAAGACTTTTTGGATAATCGGGCCTATTAAACCCAATTCAGAAATTCAGAATATGACATGAGCAAGCTTAGAAAGTTTCATTTCTGAAGCCCAGTTAATTGCTTTTAAAATCTGAGTACGGCCTATCTATTTCATAATTTTTCGTTCATCACGAAAGTACGATCCGTTTCTTTTAGTCAAAGTATTTTGATACAATTACATCAGTACATCAACACATCAACTGGTGGGTGAAAAGTGATGCAAAGAATCAATATCAGTTTAGATGAAAATACTTACAATATTTTACGAGCGGTGAGTTTTAAGCAAAAGCGTTCAATGTCTGAAATTGTCCGAGAAAGCATTCAAAAATCGTTAGCCCCGGTTCGTGAACAAGCCCAGCTCATTTTGAACGCAGAAGACGAAACTGAGCTTCTCGACATCATAGAGAATGATCAATACAGCAGCTGGGATGCCATGAAACAACGGATCAGTCAACAATAGTTTTTTATGAAAGTCACAGTCTCAAAAAGCTTTGAAAAAGCACTCATTAAATATCCTCCCAAAAGTCAACACAGAATAATAAATGCTATAGAAAGCCTTCCAGCTGGAGATCTAAAAAAAATGAAAGGCAAGCAGACATCTCCGCTGACTTACCGCTTGCGTGTTGGCAAATTCAGAATTTTACTCCGAATGGACGAAAAATCGCTATTCGTTGATAAGCTAGATACACGTGGAGATATCTATAAGTAAAATACCTGAAGCAGAATAAGTCCGTTCTCAAATGAAATTAGCGGGTTGTTCAGGAAATTTAGCGACTATATTCGATGACTTATCTAAGGTATACTATCGCCATGATTCCGATTCGACATGTATTAACACTTTCATTGCTGCTGCAAACCCCGCTTACGGCTCAACTGGCTTTAGCTCAACCCGTACAGGCGCAAGCACAGACTTACCGACTTGTGGTCATGCCGTTTGAAAACTTGACCCAACAGGCTTCGGACAATTGGCTGGGGCTGAGCTTTGCTGAAAGCCTGACAGGCTATTTTAGTCAGCAGCCAGGCTTGATGGTAATCGAACGCGCTCAGCTACAGCAGGTGATTAAAGAGCTTGGCTTTGCGCAATCGCAATTTGCCGATGCCGATAACGCGCCTGAACTGGGTAAATTATTGGGTGCGCGGCAGTTGATTTTGGGTTCTTATCAACGCGAAGGACAGAGTCTGTTGATTCGGGCTCGACTGGTAGACGCCAGCAGTGGCCAGGTTTTAAACTATCGCGAGATCAGAGGCGAACAAAGCCAATTACAAAAATTGCAGCTTGAGCTGGCCAGCGCTCTACTCAAAGATTTGAATTTAGGTCAGCCTATTCCGCTCAGTAATACACCGATCACCGTCCCGCAAACGGCATACCAGGCCTATCACCAGGCTTTATACCAGCTTAACCGGGACACCATCACGGACTTTGATCAGGTTATCCCCCTACTGAAACAAGCCATTGCGGCAGCCCCAGATTTTACTCTGGCATATACTGCCCTGGCAGAAGCCTACGCCAAACGCTCGGTCATGGGGAAATTGATTGGACTCAAGAACCCAAACCATCCGCAGCAAGATCTCGATCAAGCTTTGCAATATGCTGAAACTGCTCTCAAGCATGGGCAAGAGCCTGCTGCTGTCTACCGGGTGCTGGCCACCATTTATCTGGCACGCCAGGAACGGGATAAATCAATGCAGGCTCTGGAATCCTCCTTGAAACTCGAGCCAGGCAATATTAAAAGCCTGATTTCTTATGTTAACTTACAAGAGACTAGCCGCTCACTCACGGAGATTCAGGCCGATCTCAGCCGTTTTCAGGCCGACCTCAGCAACCCCTGGTTGCGCTTTGCCGTCTTGCGAGCCCAGTACGAGCGCGAAAAACAGCAATTTCACCCCAATTTGGCTCCACTTGAGCAAGAGCTTGCAGATCTCAATCAAGAGCTCACGGATTTTCCGGCACTCAATCTGATGCGGGTTGAATTGGCCGTCGCCCGTGAGAATTTGCCCCAGGCCTGGAAATTGGCCCAGGACGTGCAGCAGCGTTACCCTGATGTCGCACTGATTCAACTCATGCTGGGCCTCTTATTTTTGAATGCTCCTGAGTATCAAACCCAGGCCCGTCAATGGATAGCGCATTCCCTGGAACTTAACCCCAATTTCTCTTATGGCTATACATTTTTGGGCATGAGCTATTTCCAATCTGGCGACCTGGATAAAGCCAAAGAGTTGCTCTTGCAAGCCCGGCGCTTAAACCCCGAAAGCTCGATTCCACCGTTGTTCCTGGGGATTGTCGCTTTGCAACAAGAGAACTTTGCTGAAGCCCGCGCTTATTATTTACAGGCCCAGTCCAATCAAATAAAAATGGCACATATCGAGCATATTAACCCGGTAGATTTACTCACGGGTCTGGCACTCTCTCATGCTGCCCTGAATGAGTCAAAAGCTGCTGAAGACTATTATTTACAAGCCTTAAATCAGCCCACAGATCTGAAACACTGGCGCAAAGCCAGTCGACTGTACCTAAACCAATTAAAAAATCAGGGCGATTATGAACGGGCCTTAAAGCATTTTGAAACCCATATCCATCGTGTCAATGGCGAATACACAGCCACAGAAGCCCAGCTCTATCGTGAAATCGTGCTTTTGAAGTCCCTGCCTGACAGCCAGCGCCCCGCAGACGTGCTCAATGATCTCGGGCAATTGGCCCTGCTACAAGAGCAATATCCAAGTGCTGATGATTATTTCCAACAGGCGCTCAAAAAAAAGCCAGCCTATGCCCCGGTCCTCTTCAATCAAGGGCTTTTGGCCCTGG
>JBBKWI010000154.1:0-4381 GCA_037968875.1 Candidatus Sericytochromatia bacterium
TTTCAGGGTTCTGGATTTCCCCAATAATGCGGGCTGTCGTCATTGTACTCCCAGTAGTTTCAATAACTTTAATGTCCAGGTCAGCTGGCCTGCCATTCCCTACTCTGGCAGTATCACTCTGTCCAGCCCGAATTTATCTATGACTCATCATCTCTCCTTTAGCTATGGCCTGGATGCCAATGGCGATACCATTGCCAGCAAAGCATTGGTTTCAGCGGGTTTTGGGACGCAAATCGCTCCCTTCATCGACCGCCAGTTAGGTATCTACGGGCAGGCTTATTATGCGGAGTTTGTCAGTAGTGATGGGGTCAACTTTACCCTGACAAACTCCCCTGGTTTTGGCGGCTATCTATTGCTGCAATATATTAGTGGCAGTTCCCAATGTGGTGCCAGCAGTACAACGCAATTTAATCCCGTTTCTTTGAGTAATGCTAGCTTCAGCCTGTCAGAAGCCAATCAGATCGCCGATATTGAAATGTCAGTTCAGGGCATGATCTATGGCAGCCAGAGCATTAATTGTGAATCCAGCAGCTTTTCAGGCACGGGCAGCGCCACCTACAATTATCAAGTCAGTGTGCCCTTTGAAGAGGCCGGCCCCTTAGGGATTGCGATCACTGGTAGCCCAGATCTCAACGATGTCAGTGAGCCCCTCTATTTCGATATCGTCACCTCGGGTATTGGCAGCAGCGCCCTGGACTGGACGCTCACTGTGACGGCCCCCAATGGCACGGTCACGACGCACCCAGGCACCGGCGACACGCGCTTCGATGTCCCCGGCCCTTTGCGCTCAGGCCAGTACAGCGCTCGCGTGGTCTACAATAGTCAACCCAGCTTCAATGCCAGTGATACAGTCAAAGTCTCTCTGGGAGGCCTGAGCATATCCGGCAGCCCGGATGCTTTCAGCGCCAGCGACCCGGTCTCCTTCGATGTCACATCCAGTGGCACCCGCCCCTGGACCCTGACTGTGACGGCCCCTGATGGCTCAGTCACAACAAAAAATAGCTCTGGTGATTTTCACTTTGATGTCACAGATGCCTTGCTCTCAGGGGCTTACAAAGGGCGTGTGGCCTATGACGACGACGCCAGTACACTGTCGACAGCGACGGTCAATGTCTTTTTGACGCAGCCGAGTCCGACGCCTTATCCGACGCCGACCCCTACGCCAACAGATACACCGGATCCGTTTAACAAAAAAAGTAAATATTGTGCTGATATTGCGGTTCAAGCCAACACATTAAACAATCGAGTAGATAATTTGGTTAAGCAGACTGAAAGGCTGACCGGAACGCAGCATAATCCTTCATCCGGGAGTTTCACAACACAGGCTATTTTGAACCCTGTCACTATTGGATTGGCGGCTGAGGCCATGATTGAAAGCATGGTGTATGTGGAAACCGCTTTGCATACACAACAGTCTATCGAAAAACTAAATGAATACAATGCCAAGACCAATATTCAAAAAGCAGAATCGGATATTACGGATTTTAACCAACGGCGTAAAGAGTTAAGAGCCAGAAAAGACCTTGACCCAGATACGAAACATCGGCTAAATGAAGAAATTCAGCATCTTTTGAATGATGCCCGTTCTCGTTTGAAAGATGCGAATAAGGAGATGACAGACAGCATCAACGCGCAACGTCAGCTTCAATTCTTGCTTGACTCCTTGCCGTCAGTGGATGATGCACTGAATGCTTTAAATGGTGCATTAGAGGGTGGTTTAGAAAATTGTCTGGACGCCTACTTGCCTGGGGGAGGTAATAATAGTGGCGGCGTTCCTCCGACACCGAGTTCAACGCCAAACCCAAATGAGAGCGACTGTCCTGATAATGTAGAGCAAATCATAAAAGACTACCAAACGAGAGCTGATGCAGCTCGAATCAAAAGCGATATCGGCCGCAAGAAAACGGTCTCAGTAACTGATCTAAATGTTGGTGGAAATTCAACAGAATTTGTTGCTCATTCTGGTGAAAACTCAAAACCGAATACAGTGAAAACGCCTGAAGAATATTATCGAGAAAACCCAGAGGACGGTTACCCGCAGAAAGATACTCGATACTTTAGCGATCCTAATAAAACGAATCCCGATGGAAAACCTTATAACTACTTCGATGCTGAAAGAAAAACGGCTGAACGTATTACGCATTTAAATCAAGGGAATGATTTGACTGGTTCGATGGTATTGTATTCAGACAAGGCTACTTGTGCTTATTGCCAACCATTGGCCAAAGAATTCAGAGCAAAGTTTCCTCATATCGAATTAATCTGGGTGGACGTTTCAAAAAAATGTTATTAAACTATTTCATATGAAAGAAAACGTTTCTATAACCTCGATTAATCAAGCCATTTTCAGTCACCGGAATGCGTACGTTAAAGCGAACTTGGACAAGCTTGAAAATATCAACGCTTTTGATTCACTTTCAGGAGATACGCCTTTGACCGTGGCCGTCGAATCAGAAAACCTGGAAATGATTGATTATTTAGTAGCAAGCGGGGCAGATATTGATGCCCCCATGTTTAACGGCTGTACAGCCCTTCATGTCGCTATAGATAATGCAAAGCTTGAGCAGGACGAGGTATTTTCTCAGTTTGAAAATGAACTTTCGCAAGCTGAAATCGAAGCAATAGTGATGAATCTTGAAACAACACAAATGATTTTAAAACTATTGAGCTACCACCCTGATATAGATCGCAAAAACCATAATTTAGATAAGTCGCCTTTTGAAATGCTCTATCCACGCACAAAAAAAGACGGTGAGAGTTTTCTTTACGATGCGTTTATAAGTGCTAGAGCTTGGCGTCAACAGAGATAACCTGATGCACCAAAATGCCAGGATAGATAATGAGAACGGGAAGAACTTTTGTTAAATCAATTTCAAAAATTGATTTTTTTAGTGAAGCAATTGATGAAGCCAGATCTTTCAAATGCAGACAGAGACCTGTTGCAATCTAAAATAACGGATTTGCATCAGGCTACCGATTACGATAACGAGGCACTGAGAGACTTACTCGAAATAGTTGAAGGCGCATCGAATGAGTTTGTGTCTGGTTTGATCTCCGCTATTTTTTGCGATGTGTCAAATAAAGAAGCGAACGCAACAACCCGAGATCAGCTATTTTTATATATCTCAAAGAACACAAGCTGGAGTCCTGCAATCGTGATTAATCTTTGCACTTCATTATCCCGGTTAGGCATGAGCGATCAATGGATAGCGAGTAAAAAAGAGCAAGCCTTCATATCTCAATTCATACTCCATGCCGTTGAAATTCCTGTGGACAATAAAGCCGATCATTTTTGGGCGCTCTTTGATTTCATGCAGCTTTATTTGCGAGATACCGACCAGAAAATTGAAAAGCTCTTCAATCAGTCACAACACGCAACCTTTTTAAAAAAAGTTACACAATACAAAACCCAGACAACAAATCAAATGTCAGTGCAAGCACTGGATGATTTACTCGGCCTGACCTGATCCCTAAATCAGTACCACTCAGAGCTTTAGCTCTACAAATCGAATGCTGGTTAGCAGCAGTACCGCTCGAATTGCTCAGGTCCGAGTCCAGACCAGTTCATCAATCTCTCCGACAGCCCGGACGCCTTTAGCGCCAGTGATCCGGTCTACTTTGATGTCACAGCCAGCGGCACCCGCCCCTGGACCCTGACCGTGACGGCCCCTGATGGCTCAGTCCAGACGGAAAATAACTCTGGTGATTTCCACTTTGATGTCACAGATGCCTTGCTCTCAGGGGCTTACAAAGGGCGTGTGGCCTATGACGACGACGCAGCGTCTTTGTCGACAGCGACGGTCAATGTTTTTTTGACGCAGCCGAGTCCGACGCCCACGCCGTCAAACAGCCCGACGCCGTCAAACAGTCCCAAACCGGGAACAGATCCGTGTCCTGAAGGCATTCGGCCCGGTGATCCCAATGTGTTTGATAAAATGGTGGATTTTCTCACTTCATTAGGCCGGGATGACTTTGGCATCAAAAGTATTCTTGATCCCGGCCAATTCGACAATTGGGGTGGACTCAAACAGGCTTTTAGTGAGGAATACTCTAAATATTCCCAAATAAGAATCGCGTATAAGATTCGCTTAAGCAATAACATACAACGACTGAATCAGATCCAAGACACCATCAAACAAAACGGCAAAAATCTGACGCCCGCTCAAAAGCAGGAATTAGTCGCTGAGAAAATCCAGGTTCAAAACGAAATCCGATCGATCGAGGCAGATCAGAGAGAGAATGATCAAACTCTTAAAACATTCGACAAAATGGATCGCCAGATCAACCCAACGCAACCGCCTTGCGCAGAGACTGCCAATAACGGCGGCGGGAATGGTACACCTCCGCCAACGACCACGCCGATGCCCAGCCGCACTCCTTC
>JBBKWI010000155.1:0-3953 GCA_037968875.1 Candidatus Sericytochromatia bacterium
GTATTACTACTATTCCTAAGACGAATAAGGTTTTGGGTAGTATTTCCTATGGTGTTTACAGGCTTTTCTTAGATGCTAAAAATAAAGAGTATCCATTCAGGTCACAGGAATGAGCGAAGGATAATTTAGTGAACTGAAATGTGCTTGTAGGGCCTCTTCGCAGAATTTCCATGCGCTTCTCGTCTGTTGCCTGCAAGTCTCCACGGCACTTTGCATTCGCTCCACAAAGCGACTTCCTCGCTCACTTTGAGTCCCATACTGGATTTTGCGACTCACCACGACTTTACGCAAAGCACGCTCGGCCATGTTATTCGTTGGCTCAACATTCTTCTCTAAGAAAGTCCAAAGTGCATTTCTTACTTTTAAAATCTGTCGACAAGTCCCCCGTGTCTTGCCGCCAGCACTTTTGGAGCCTCCAATTAGCTTAGAGCCTTTCGTGAGGCTATTTGTTATTGTTTCTTGAATTGGCTCCATCAGTACTTTAAGTTCAGAGCGCCCAATTTCATTGCTTTTAAACCTTTGCCATAGGTTAAACAAGTGGCTCGTTTGCTTGACCAGGTTACGCCCTATCTGTTTAGAGCTTCCACTCCGTTCGGACATGCGTTGAAAATCCCTCAGTAAATGCGCCCAGCAAAGTGCTCTTTGGCTTTCGTCGAACAGCTTGTAGGAGCTAAAACGATCAGAACAAATAACTCCTTGATAGCTATGCCCAACAAGCTCTTGCAAACATGCCTGACTTCGGCGTAATTGTATTTTCAGCAAGGTCGCCTGGTCGGAAACCGCCGTCCACACCCAAGCTCCTGAATCGCTTTCTTTCCAGCCTGTTTCATCTACGTACAAAACAACTTGTTCTTTAAGCCATTCCTGGAGTTGGAGATACGGGTATTTAAGAGCTTGCACCAGGTAGTTTTCTTGTGATGAAAGTGTCCCTGCTGAAATTTTTAATTCAAACATTTCAGCTAACAGGTCGCAGACTTTCTGGCGGCTCATATGACATTGAGTGGTTAAAATACCGCACCATGAAAGCAATCGAGGCCCCATCATGCCTGGCAAAACACCTGGAGGCAATTCGGATGATCTGCGTTCACCACATTTACAGATAGCACTGTATAGCTGGTATTCGTAGGTCTCAAGCTCTAAATGTGGCATTTCGTAAAATTGATGCCGCCGGGGACTTGTTGTCAGTTGCATATTCGCACCGCAAGAGCAACGAGTATCAGGCTTAAGGAGAATCACATAAGTGACTTCAGTTTCGGATAAGAGTTCTCTAAAAGCTCCTGGGTGACCAGATTGCCCTCCACGTTTTCGTTTAGGCTTCAATGATTTCAGGCCACGCTTTGGCGGTGGGGATTTTGATGGTGGCAATGATGAATTGTCTGAATTGAGGCCCAGGCGCTCTTTGAGATGAGCATTTTCAAGGCGAAGTTGAGCGCTTTCCTTTTGCAGCAGTTCGACAAGCTTTCTAAGTGTCGAAAGTTCTGCTTTTAATGCGGCCAGTTCTTCTTCGGTAGTCATGCTTTCACTTTAACACCTACACAAAATTTTTGAGGTTCGGCCTGAATGGATACGACTTCTCTTGTTTTTTAAATTAAAGTTTATGCAATAGGACTTTTCTTAAAAGTTAATATAAGTATGTAGGGGTCATCAATTGCCTGGGATTAAAACATTTCTTTATGTATTTATGATTATCGCTATCTGTGCTTGTCAAAATACAAATATTCAACCCGTTTTAATCCATGATGTGTGATATTGTCTATTCTGTTTCTCTAACGGCAGGCAATTATCGCCGATACTCACTGCACGCTAACGAAGCGTCTGGCGGAGTGCTTCTGGCGTCGTCCTGGCTCAGATTTTGAGATCGTGTCTCCACATGCTTTATACCCGTAAGCGTTTCGTTAGCTATATATGGCTTTGGGCTTGGCTTGTTTCTTGTGCGCCGGCACAAGTTCAGCAGCCACCGCAAACACCTTCAACTTCTGCTGTAGAAACACCCATGCCGAAACCTGGCACGACTGCGATTCCTATCGCTACACCGACTTCTTTGGCGACTGCAACAGCTGTCCCGACTCCCGATCCGGCTATACCTACCCCCACGCCCAAACCCCTACCGTCGGATTATTTAACCTATGACACTCATTCTGAAGGTCGTTATTGTGATCCCGTGAAGCCACTGAGTGAAAAACAGCCTCGGCTCAGATTTCCGATCGATGTGGCCGTTAGTTCTGACGGGGAATCAGTATATGTAGTTAACCAAAGATGTGATTCGCCTTTTGCATCAAATTTGACAGGTCAATCACTTTTTTACCAATATCATATTGAAGACAAAGCTTGTTATGAAGCTTACGTGAACAGCGATAGAACACCCAGTGTTGTGGAGCGTACTTTTGTTTATAAGCTTAACGATAAGCAGCTTGAAGTCTTAGATGACAAGCTTCTTTTCAATGATAGTTGTACTTTGAACGATGAACTAGAAATGAACAACGACACGCTAATTTTAGCCAATCAATTCAGGCACATATTTTATCTCTATAAGGGCAACGCTACGAAAATAGCTCAAACCCAATCTATTCTCGAACTGAAGGATAAACCCACTATTTTCGCGCCAAAAGGTCTTCACCATCAGGGGGCGTTAGACGAGCGCACTTATTTTAAATCGTACGGATTTCTATATGCATCAAAAGATATATCGAGTAAACTGGATAGTCCTGTAGCAAGCATTGGCTTTCCAGGTAGCGACTATTTTGTACGTGACAAAATCGTTTTCGCGGCAATCAATAGTCAATTGGGGCAAACTTCAGGTTTTTCTTCCTATCATCCGCTGGTTCAAATTAGTCAGTTTTGCTCAACTCCGTCTCGTACTTCATTTAGAGATGGGACCCAAAATCAAGCTTGTGCTCAAGATCTACGCGGATTTCGTTGGGCAAGCGAAAATTCATTATATTTTGCAGATACCCGCAATCATGCCATTCGCAAAATCGAATTTGTTAATCATGACTTTATACCTGAACTCGCGATAACTACTTTGGCAGGTAATGGCGAAACGGGTCTTAAAGATGGTCCAGGTCGAGAAGCCCGGTTTAACTTTCCGACCAACCTGGATATTGACGCCAGAGGCAATATCTACGTAGCCGATACTGGCAACCACGCCATTCGCAAAATCACCCCTGAAGGAGTGGTGAGTACGCTTTATGCTGAAACGGCTCTGGGTCGCTGATGCGTATCAATAAATTTGGACTACCCATATTGCTTGGCGGTCTGCTGCTGGCATGTCAGGCGCAGCCGGTTCAGGATGGCCCACTGTTGCCCTCGGCAGAACCCTCTCCAGTGCCAGTGGTGTCTGCAAGTGCAACGCCAACGCCCTTACCTGTGGCGACGCCAACCTTGGCAGCGACAGCCACGCCGATCCCCGGCTTGAGCCCGACGGGGCCAACACCAACGCCTAAAGTGTTACCTGCTGATTATTTGACTTATCAGCAGCATTCTGAGGGTCGTTATTGTGAGCCCTTGAAGCCAACAGAGCAGATCAAATCTCGACTGCGCTTTCCGATTGATTTGGCCGTCAGTGACGATGGCGAAACGGTATATGTGGTCAATAAAAGATGTGACACCAATCCAGCGGTCGCTCCTTTTGCATATGACTCACTCTTCAAAGACACAGAGATGCAGACTTGCTATGATGACTACCTCGAAAGCGAGAATCTTCCCAGCATTATTGAGCGCGCATATGTTTACCAGTTGAGTTCAGGGAAGCTCAGTCTCTATAGCGAACCCGATCCTATGCTTTCGTGTCAAATAAGCGACGAAATAGAGATGGGACTGAATCAAGAATTGTTCATAACAAATCTTTTAACCGAGGAGTTGCTCTCTGTCGATGAAACAAGTTTTGCTGTAATCAATAATAAATCCAGCCAAAACGTTTCTATCCCCGAGCCAAATTTCCAGCACCTCAATCG
>JBBKWI010000156.1:0-12228 GCA_037968875.1 Candidatus Sericytochromatia bacterium
TAGCATCCGAGCCCGTAGCATCCGAGCCCGTAGCATCCGAGCCCGTAGCATCCGAGCCCGTAGCATCCGAGCCCGTAGCATCCGAGCCTGTAGCATCAAAAACGCCTGCAAAGCCCAAAAAACCAGCTCCCAAGCGTGATCAGCGTGAAGGTGGCTACCGTCCACATCAAGTGGTGCAACGACTGGCTAAGCGTCCGGGCGTTTATCGTGCTTATCTCAAAGAAACCGACATCTTTCTCTTACATATTCATCAAGTGGGTTTGGGCCCGGCGCTTGCGCAATTGCTGTCGCAAACCGAAGACAAGAGCAAGCGGCGAATTTATTGGGATTTGTCGAAGTGGGTCTTTAAAGCCTGCCGCATTAAAGGCAAAAATACACGCAGTCTGATGGAAAGTATCGTTTACGGTGAGCCTGAGTTTTTAGTGGAAGCCACCAGTGCGGTTCTCCAGTTTTTAGATAAAATACGTGACCTGAGTCAACAACACGAAGGAGCTCCCCATGTCAGAAACTGATATTCAGGTAGCAATCCATAATCCAGATCCCGGCGAATCGCAGCAAACAGCGGAGTCAAAAAGTCCTGTAGAGAAGCAGGCTTCTGAGCCTCTGGTAATAGAAGAACAGGCGACAATTGCGAATGAAACACCCGCAGAGCCTGTGTCAGACACGTCAAGCGATCCGCTCGCCGTGAAAGCTGCTGAGTCCCTTGCTGAGCAAGTTTCACAATCTGTTTCACATCAATTTGGTGCAGCAGCCATTGATAAGCTAGCTGAACCTCATGCTGAATCAGAGGCCCAGCCAGAAATGCAGTCCGAGTCTGATTCAGCAAGCGAGCCGTCTGGCGAAACTGAAATGCCGACCCCTGCTGGGCAGGATGCAAAGCCCGCGAATAATAAGAAAAAACGTTCTACCAATAACTCACGTGCACAGTTAAGTCGTGCGCCTCGCCATGTGGGCTTGATTGCGTTGCCCGTTGCTGTCAGTCAATTGATCAAAAAACATGGGGTGACCCATCCTGGACTGGTTTTAGATAAGTACGCTGTTTTGTTGCAACTCAAAAATAAGCGCTTACATTATGAGTGGGATGCTGAACAAAAGCAGCGGGTCTTACAAAAGGTCGCACATTTACAGCAGACTCAGCCCGAACTCAAAAAACAATGGCAGCAAGAGAACAAGCGCCGTCGGGAGTTATTTGTACTTCAGGGCAGTCAATTTATTGCTTTGCGTACCCGTAGCCCGATCTTATTTGAACGCCATCACCCGTTGGCCAATTTAGGTCTGGAATTACATCCCATTTTGGGCTTCCCGATCATTTCTGGACATCATATAAAAGGCCGCGTACGCCAATTTGTCGAAGCCAACTGGTTGCCCGAGCAAGCAGATCAGGAGCTGGCTCAGAAACAAATCGAATCGGTTTTTGGTAAAGCCAGTGGCACCGGTGGGGCTGTTTGTTTTGAAACCGCCTGGCCACGGCATTGGCCTCAACTCCGCCTGGAGTATATGAACTCTCACCACAGTGGCTATTATGAGCGTCAAGAAGCTCCGGGGGATTGGCAGCAGCCCACTAAAGAAAGCCTTCTGGCTCTGGCCAGTGGTTCTGAGTTTGAGTTTGCACTCAGCCCGTTACGTCCGGATACGCAAGCCTTGAATTTGGCTGCAGAATGGTTGGAGACTGCACTTGTTGCTGAAGGCCTGGGAGCATATCGTAGTCTGGGCCTGGGTGCCTGGGAATCTAGTTCTGAAACCAGCAATGCCAGTGAGAAAAAATTGGATAGCACTGGCTTTCAAGCCGCTTTGCAATTGACCAGCCCGGCCTTTTTAGGCGGCAGTAAACAGATTCATATGCGCAGTTTACGGCCGCAAACCCTGAAAGGTTTGCTGCGCTGGTGGTGGCGTACGATGTTTGTCGGTTATTTAAACAATAAAGATCTGCTCTCCTTAGAAGGCGCGATTTGGGGAAGCTCTAAAAACAAAACGCCTTTTCAACTTGGCTTAGAAACCCTGGAAGCGAGTCCTACACGGCGTTATCAGCCTGAGGAAACCCTAAAGCGTTTGCCTCGCACCGAAGGGGAACGCCGTTCTCCCGGATTGACTTATCTGGGCTATGGTTTGCTAAATGATGGCCCACAACGGACTTATCTTGAGCCCGGCGCTCAGTGGCAAGTCCAGATCCAGGCCAAAGACACGCGTTGTCGCCATCGCGGTCGTTGGATCGATATTTCGGCTGAGCAAGTGCAAGAACAAGTGCAAGCGGCTATTTGGCTGCTCTGCCAATATGGCGGGCTGGGTCAACGCAAGCGCAAAGCCTTTGGTTCACTGCAGCCTCAAAACTGGCCTGATTGGAATCTAGATCGTGTTAAGTCTCTGGCGCAAGCGATGCGTAAACATTGCCAATTGGAGCAAGAATTTAGCGAAGAGCTGGCTTTGAGCCCATCGTTAGAACAGGCCTTTGAGCTTGAGATTGCAACGCCCTGGAAAAACGTCTGGTTTGTGATGCATCAATTGGGCGAAAGCCTGCAAGAATATATGCAAGCCCATAAGCATGAGCTAGAGAAAAAGGCGCTGGGTTTACCGCGTCAAATGAAGCCGCCATTAAATGGTGCGTTTTCTGTTGATGCGGAGATTGAACGCCATTCTTCTCCCTATTATTTGCATTTAGAACGCCAAGATTCAGGTCAGTTCCGCATTCGCATGTTGGCATTGCCAGCAGCGCGCTTGCCTAATTTGGCTCAAAGCCAAAAAATCTTACAGGACCTGGCCCAGACTTTACAGCAAGCCCTTGAGCAGCGTATGCAGCTATGGCCAGAAGATCCGAGCCCACGTCAGCGCAGCGAACGCCCAACAGCTGAAGGCCGTGAAGCCGGTGCTGGACGTTCTGAGCGTCCTGAAAATAGACGTCCGGCGGCGGGGCGTGAACGGCCTGCTGGCGAGCGAGGGGAACGCAGTCAGCGCCCCAAAGGGCGACAAAACGCCTCATTTGATAGCGCGCCTGTCGATTTGACCGCTCCTTATACGGGTGGTTTCTCAGGTGGCTTCTCAAGTGATAAGGGCAATAGTCGTCGCAAGCCTGATAAAAAAGCTGGAAGCTCATCAGGTTCGGGTTTACCACAAAATGGCCATTGGGTAGAAGCAACCCTCTTAGAGGAAAAAACCAAAAAAGGCGGTTGGCGTGCGCAGGAAGTCAAAACCAAAATTTCTGGTCCTCTGTTGAACTCGACGCAAGTTAGTTCTGAGAGTGAACCGGGTCAAAAGGTGAGTTTACTGGTACATGCATCCAATCAGTTTGAAATGATCTTCCGCTGGCCGACAGAAGCGGAACTGTCCAAACAAGCCCGCTAATGCAACGGGCTCTGGTTTGGTTTCGGCAAGATTTAAGATTAGCAGATCAACCTGCTTTGCAATATGTCTCACAGACAGCAGAGCAGGTTTTTCCTGTCTTTATTCTCGATCCAGCGCTTAAATTAGGAGCCGCACAGCAGGTCTGGCTAGATCAGAGTCTCAAATCCTTAGCCGCTGATTTAAAGATGCTTGGCTCGCGTTTACTTTTGCGCCGGGGTCACCCTGAGCAGGTTTTACCTGATCTGATCAAAGAGTTGAATGCTGATGGCCTTTGCTGGAACCGGCGCTATGATCCGATCGGCTGCCAGATTGATCAAAAAATAGTGAGTCTATTAAGCGAAACAGAGTGTGAACTGCTGTCTTTTAACGGTTCACTTTTGTTTGAACCCTGGGAAATCGAAAGCAAAAGTAAACAAACACCTTATCGTGTGTTTACTCCTTATTGGAAGCGCTGTCTGGAAGCTGAGCGATACTTTTCAGTCGATGCTAGACCTAAAAAGCTACCCCCAGTTGCCAGTCAATACGCAAGTGATCAGCTCAGTGACTGGGACTTATTGCCAGCTGTCTCCTGGCATCAGGGGATTCTGGAACACTGGGAGATCGGTGAAGCAGCAGCGCAACGCTGTTTGCAAGATTTTATCGATGGTCCTTTAGCCGAATACGATACGGGACGTGATCGACCTGATCAGGACGGAACGTCCAGATTATCCGCTCATTTGCATTGGGGAGAAATCTCAGCTAAGCAGATATATTTAGCTGTACAAGGCTCACCACCGAGTCTTGCGCGCAAGATATTTTTGGCTGAGATTGGCTGGCGTGAATTTGCCCATCATATCCTTTACCACTTCCCTGAGACACTAGCTAAACCCCTCAATCCCCGTTTTGAGCACTTTAGCTGGCGTACGGATGTCGATCAGCTAAATGCCTGGCAACAAGGGCTAACTGGCTATCCGATTGTCGATGCAGGTATGCGTCAGCTCTGGCAGACGGGCTGGATGCACAATCGGGTTCGTATGATTGTGGCTTCGTTTTTATGCAAAGATTTGCTGATTGATTGGCAAGCAGGTGCAGATTGGTTTTGGGATACCCTGGTGGACGCAGATCTGGCCAATAATACGCTGAATTGGCAATGGGTTGCAGGTTGTGGGGCTGATGCAGCCCCTTTCTTCAGGATTTTCAATCCGATCACGCAGGGGCAAAAATTTGATCCGCAGGGCCATTATGTCAGAACCTGGGTGCCCGAATTGGCTAAGCTGCCGAATAAATGGATTCATAAACCCTGGCAAGCGCCGCTTGATGTATTAAAGGCTGCTGAGCTAAATTTGGGAAGTGAATACCCTGAGCCAATTGTCGACCATGCTGAGGCCCGTTTACGTGCTCTGGCAGTTTTTAAGCACAGTCGCTAGGTATGTCTCTGCTCAGATTTTGTCTTTATCTAACACAGAGCCCATTTCTTCTGACCAAATAATAGCCCCCATATAAGCATCCCTTAAAGCATCTACGCTAAACTCGGAGCTCTTCAAGGCTACAAATTCACCCCGTTCGTAATGCAGAACTGCTTTCAGCACTTCGCCCAGTGGACCTTGATACGTCAAAAGGGCTTCGTGAATATCTTCCGAAAAGGGGACTTCTTTTAATATATCTACTAGTGTCATATCCATCAGTGCTTCGAGCACGGAAAATAAACCGACAGTAAAGCCGGATTCGGGGCGCAGTTGGGTCTCGTTTTGACATAGAAACTCGGCCATTTTACCCCTAATCATAGCTGTTTTGAGCAGCACTGGGGGTTTGTTTTCACTTTCGGAAAGCAATAATAAACTCAGCCAGGCCTGAATTTGTTTTAGGCCGAGTAAGGTGAGTGCCTGACGCACACTCTCTATTTTTGAGCGGGTGCCAAAATAGGCGGAGTTCATCAGTCGCAGTAATTTATAGCTCAGGCTGACATCTTGAGAGACAATCGCTTCCAGTTTTCTAAACTCGACATCGCTTTTCTGTAAGTCAGCGATCAGCCGCAAAATAACCAGTTTGGATCCCGGTAGTTTTTTCTCTTTGATAATTGCTGGCTTGGCAAAAAAGTAGCCCTGATAAAGGTCGAACCCTAGCGATTTGCACCATTCAAACTCTTGTTGAGTTTCGACTTTTTCAGCCAATAATAAACGCCCACTACCCTGATATTTTTGCATTTGAGCGGGTAAGGCCTGGCGGTCTGTTGCCATTAAATCGACTTTGATTATTGTGGCTAGATCGAGAATCAAGGCCACACTTTCAGGATTTGTCACATCGTCGAGAGCCAGCTGGTAGCCTTGTGCCTTTAGTTCCAGGAGCGCTTCTCGCAATTCATCGTCGACTTGAATATCTTCGAGCACTTCTAATACCAATTGTTGGCTTGAAAAAGGCAAAGGGTAATCACCCAGGATAAATTCGCGAGTCAGGTTAATAAAGGCTTGTTTATCACCGACAAGTTTGTGCAGGCCCATTTCCAGAAAGGCATTGGCGATCACAACAGAGGTGGCGTGATTGCCATCAGAAAACTGAGCCTGATTGGTTTCACCGCTGCGAAACAATAGCTCATAGCCTTTCACATTAAGGTCTTGGTCAAAAATAGCCTGTCGGCCGATATAGAGGTTTGTCATATTTCTCTGGAGAAAATTATTTACTTGCATTATAGCGAGCCTGACTCTCTTATACAAGTAAAGTATGTGTTTAAGCCCAAAAAAAGCCCCGAGCCTCTCTTTTGGAGAGGCTCGGGCTCTACGCTACCGGGTCAGTACATCTACACCTCTACGCAATCGGGTGTTTCTCTATCACTCTACTACGCTACCGGGTCAGTACATTCTATAGCTCTACGCTATAGTGTGTTTTTAATTCGGCGTAGTGCCAGCATAATGGATCATGCCCAACCAGGCAGATCTTGCTTTTTTCCACATCGTTTCGACTTCACCATATGTAGGGCGGAAGCTATTTCCGACTTCCATTCCCATTGAAAAAGCATGGTGCTTATCATAGCCATAGTCGTCGGTGGTGCCTGAAGTGGGATATAGCAATTGCAAGCTGGTTCCACCCTGGTAGCCGAGTTTGGCAAAGGTATTTTGGTAAATGTTTTTGTACATATCCACTTCGGCGATCGGCGCTTCTTGGAAGCCCAATGGCCAGAAGAACATTTCGCCATAAGCATGAATGTCTACAGACATATTGATTTTTTTGCGGCTATACATATTTTGTATGGCCTGGGTTTCTGGCTCTGAAGCTGGAGCTGTGCCACTATAGGTTTGTGAAGTCGGGCTGGTTAGTTGGCGCAGCCAAGAGCTGGGCACATCCAGGCCAGAATAGTTCCAGTGGGTATCAAAGTTGCGGTTTAAGTCAACTCCGTCTCCGCGACTGGTATTCATGTTCTTCCGTTTCCAGGAATCCCCTTTTTCAACTTCGACGCGGCCATCAACGTTAACCATGGGCAGCAAAATCACTTCGCGGGTATCCATCAGCTTGGTGATTTCGGGGTCTTTTCCGTATTGTGAAGTGAGTTCTTCAGCCAGTTTCATGACCAATTCAACGGGAGCCAATTCACGGGCATGTACGCCAGCAGTCAGCATTAAGGTTGGTTTTCTACCTAGTGCTTTGCGATTGCTGATTGAGACGGCCCAAATCTCGTGATTGGGGGCAGCACCGGTTTTTTTAAGATGGGTATCGCCTACATCTTCCAAAGTTACCAAATGCGGGTATTGTTGAACCATGCCTTGTAATTTAGCGGTCATTTCGGCATAGGTCATATAGCCTGACGGTAAACCGCCGCGTTCCATTTGGGGTTCGATAACAGGCTGTAGCTGCATGCCAATACGTTGCAATTGATTGGCTTGTTCAGGGGTCACTCGGGCACGAGCGGTTTGGGTCCGGGCATTGGCACCAAATAAGTCAATGCCTGAAGTTGCGGCCTCTAAGACTTGAGCGCGGTTTTGCCAACGCAGTTCAACAACCTGAAAATTAGCTGACTGAGCGGTGTTCTGCGAACGAACTTGACCAGGTGCTGGACGTAAAAGCTGAGGGTTGGAATTTTGACAAGCAGCTAAACTTACACTCGCTAGAGCGAGTAGTGCAAGGCGTTGGGCATATTTCTTCATACGTGACCTCAAGTGATTTTCTATTTTTACAAAGCATTTTGACTATTTATAACAATCCAACAGATCATCAGGAACCATCAATAAGAAATCTAACCGATTTTGATGCGTATCATCTGGCGTAAAGGGCCTGTTTTTGGATGACTTGGACCATTGATCAGGGCTTCAGCAGATACCTTTTGACAGGCTGATTTTACTTTATTATAGAGCTCATCTTCACCGTCGCGTTGATTTAAGCGGCGAAGCATTTGCAATGAAATTTCTTTGGGTAAGACCTGATTGTGAGCGCGTTCTTTGCGGTAGATATGATCCACTGATTTTTGGGCTTTGATCAATTCGCTGGCATCGAGTAAACCGGTGGCGCGTACTTTTGCTGCGGTACGGGAAGCACGGCGGCTGGTCTCTCTTTTGAAAATCTGGTGTTCTTCACGAACATTGGGTGTCCGGGCATCGCTTTGCAAGTAAACTAAATTAGAGGCTTTGTTATTGCTACTTTGTAAACAAGCTGCTGAAGATAAGCTTTTGGCGACACAGGCTTCAGTGCGTCCGAGGGTTTTAGCCTGTGCTGAATGGGGGCTTGTTTGCGTCTCGTTGTCGAGGGTCTCGCCAATAAAATCGAAGTTAAGCATGGCAGGTAATGCAGGTGCAGGCTGTTGAGGCTTACGGGGAGCCGCTCTGTGAGCCAGTTTTTCGAGGAAGTTGAGCACCTATCAGATCCGCCTTTTGTTTGCTTTTGATTTTCTTATCTTGTCTATAGGTTAATTATAGCTTATCCTCCTTTAAAACTTGCTTAACCTAACCATAATTTCTTAATCTTTTTTTAAGAATCAAAATTGGCATGAAAAAACCCCGGCTTTTGGCCGGGGTTGCGATAGAATTTATTGGAGGGGAATTAATTATTTAAGTTTGGTACCGAGTTGCTCGATAGCTGTTGCATCACCCTTGCGAGTAGCGCCATAAATTGCGGTACCGCTTACTCCGACGACTGCTGCGCCAGCAGCGATGATTCCGCCCCATTTGGCAACTTTGCCGAAGCCTTTCATGGCTTGGCCGGTCAGTTCTTTAGCGGGGCCAAAGGCCAGGGTGCCTGCTTTACTCAGGAGTCCTTCGCCAGCTGTCGTGGCAACTTTTGCGCCGCCCCAACGCGCCATCGCGCCTAAGGTCATACCTGCACCGACAATTTCAATTGCATTGTCTTTAGCCATGCCGAGTACTTTTAAACCGACATTTTTAGCTACACCGAGTGCTTCACCGGCGCCGTCTCCGCCTGAGTTAATTTCATCATCAAAAGTAGGAGCCACAATCTGGCCGTTGATTTCAGCAACAAAGGGAACGACGGCGACACGTTTGCCGTCGAGGGTGGCCAGTACTTGTTGGCCTTCTTGATAGCCATCAAAGCCACCGAAGTCGAGACCCTGGCCGTAGGCCATATAGGCTTCGCCGGCTTCTTGATCAACAACCATGATTTCGTCTAAGCCATTGTCTCTGGCTGCGTCCATTGCCTGGGTTTGGTTGACACCTTTGTCGAGTTTGATCAGGTGTTGGGCATTGACGTTAACTCCATTGATCATCAGGTTGCCGCTTTGTCCGATGCTACCCATATGTGTGAATCCTCCGTGTAATTGCGTATCGCTTATATTTGTCTTATAGGCTACTTGCATGCAAAAGCTTCTTAATCTAGCCTTATTTTTCGATTAAAATTTCACTTTTAAGCTGAAACCCTTTTGTAGAGCGATTTTGAGCTAGTGAAAAAATCTCAAGGTTAATAAGTTGCTTTGTAAAAGTTAAGGATTGTTTAACTTATGCAAGCTCCTTCACGATTCAGGCATATTGTATCATAGAAAGAATCAGAATCCCACCGGTAAAAGGACTCATGAAAAGACTTTCAGCCTCTATTTCACTTTATTTAGCGATCCACTTTTGGGTTTCAATCAGCCCATTGGGACTTGTCGCGATTGCTCAGCCTGAGCTCGCCAGCCAATCCTGGCAAGTCGGAGACTATTGGGTTGGCTGGCAGGCGGATCCGCAAAGACTGCAGATATATAAGCAAATAATTCCTGGCTATCGCCATTTACTGTGGTCATCATTGGCAGGTCAGGCCTTTGTTCAGGCCAGTCTAGAGCCCTTACAAAGTCACGAAAATCGGGGCTCGTTTCAGCTGGGTTGGCCTGCTGCACACTGTAATCAGATGCATTTATCACAAGCGCAATTAAGATCTGAGCCCGTTGCTGGGCTTGTATTCGCGGGCAGCCTTTCAAATCTGAAGGGTGAGCCTGTTTGTGATGTGCCATTACAAATTGAAATGCAAGCCACCCCAACAGCGCTTCAGGTCAAGCTGAAAATTGCTGGTGCACAAGTATTGAGCTGGCAGGGCCAGCAAGCAAGATCTGCTTCAGCGTATGGCCTCGGTGAGCAATTCAGCTGGGTCCGCTTAAATGGACATCGCTTTCCGTTGATTGTGCAAGAAGCTGGCATTGGCCGGGGAGCTCAGCCTGTCAGTTCTTTAATCGATAGTTTTTCGAAAGGCTCAGCCGGTTCAGGCGGCTCGAGCTATTTTCCCTTGCCGCTTTTTTGGAATACTGAGCAGCAAGGTCTCTTATTAAAACAAACTGAAATCGCAGAACTGGATATGAGAGCTACTGATCACTGGCGCTTGCAACAAGTGGGCTCAGAAATAGAGCTCGAGTTCTTTCATGCGCCGAGTCCCCTGGAGACGATCACGCTGATCAGCCAAAAAATGGGTCGCCAGACCATGCTGCCCGACTGGATCCACCGGGGTGCGATTGTGGGCATGCAGGGCGGGACGGCAGCAGTGCGTAAGGTCTGGCAGCAATTGCAAGCCCATCAGACCCCGATTGCCGCTTTTTGGTTGCAAGATTGGGTTGGCAAGCGCAAAACAGCGATAGGCTCTCAGCTCTGGTGGAACTGGCAAGTCAAAGCCAGCCATTACCCCGATTGGCAAGGGTTGCGACAAGATCTTGAAGCGCAACAAATCTACCTGATGGGCTATATTAATCCCTTTTTAGTAGATGTATCGAGCTCAGTCGAAGCCCGGCAAAAGTTGCCTGGTCAGCGCAATTTTTATGCTGAAGCCCAGGCGCAAGGCCATCTGGTCAAGCAAGCCAATGGTCAGATCTACCCGGTTCAGAATACGGATTTTTCAGCGGGATTATTGGATCTGAGCCAGCCCCAGACCCGTCAATGGGCCCAACAATTGATTGAAGCACAATTGATTCAATCCGCGGGTTTTAAAGGCTGGATGGCAGATTATGCTGAAGCGTTGCCGCTAGAAGCAAGCATCGCCAGCCCACTGGGGGCCGCCAGCTGGCACAATCGCTATCCGGTGGCCTGGGCCGAGGTCAATGCCGCTGCGATAAAAGCGGCCTGCCATGACTGTGTTTTCTTTATGCGCTCAGGCTATAGCGGCAGTCAGGCCTTTACTCCCTTGTTTTGGGAGGGCGACCAAATGGTCAGCTGGGACGCGCAAGACGGCCTACACTCTGCTTTAATAGGCCTCTTAAGTGGAGGCTTAAGTGGGATTGCCGTGAATCACAGCGATGCAGGGGGCTATACCTCACTGGGTTTACCGTTCATAGGGGGCGTAACCCGTTCCCAAGAACTGCTGTTTCGCTGGCTAGAAATGAATACCTTTAGCGCCATCTTGCGGACCCACGAAGGCAATCAACCTGCCAGCAATGCCCAAATCTATGATTCGGACGAGAACTTACGCTTTTTTGCGCGTCAGGCCAAAATCTATGCGGCTTTGTTTGACTATCGCAAAACGCTGTTTCAAACAGCGAGTACGAAAGGCTGGCCCGTGGTGCGTCACCCGCTTTTGCATTATCCAGACGATCGCGTTTTGGCTGGTCTGGATGATCAATTTATGTTGGGATCAGAGCTGATGATCGCTCCTGTGCTGAAGCCGGGGCAACGACAACGACGTCTGTATTTACCTGCCGGTGAATGGGTACACCTCTGGTCTGGCCAAATTTATGCCTTTAGACAAGGTCAATGGCTAAGCGTGCCTGCAGCTCTGGGGCAAACACCAGTCTTTTATTTAAGGGGTTCAAAATTTGGCGAAAAATTTAGTCAGGATCTGAAAAAAATCAAATGAGGCTTAAATCTTGTGTAAATAGGCTTCGATTTCAAGATAAACCTGATTGGCTAATTTTGCAGCCAGACCGGTGTAAGTCTGAGGGCTGGCGCTGAATTCAATATCCAGCTGTTTGAGCAAGTCTTGCCAGTTTTGCTCTGACATTTGCAGCCCTTGCGTATGCTGGCGGATCAAATCATAAGGGACGGGCTTGCCCTGGATTCGTAGGGCGTGTTGCAGCGGTTCAGCCAGAACTTCCCAGTGGTTAGATAATTCACTTGCCAATGCGTCTTCGCGGGCTTCGAGTTGTTTGAGACCACGTTGCAAATTGATCCAGGCGATCAGTGAATGCCCCAGGCCGACGCCCAAATTGCGTAAGACCGTGCTATCTGAGAGATCCCGCTGTAAGCGAGATTTGAGTAGCTTGGACGAAAATAAATCCAGCAGGCTGGTGGCGATTTCGAGATTGCCCTCGGCATTTTCAAACATCACGGGGTTGATTTTATGAGGCATCGTCGAAGATCCGACTTCATCTTTGGAGCGTTGCTTGAGACGGAAATAGCTCAGTGAAATATAGTGCCAGCTATCACGGGAGAGATCGGTCAAGATCTGATTGATGCGATTGGTGGCATCCAAAACACGGGAGTAGCTTTCGCGGGTGGCGATTTGGGTGCTCATCATTTCGGC
>JBBKWI010000157.1:0-19570 GCA_037968875.1 Candidatus Sericytochromatia bacterium
TCCTTGTGATCATCATTTATAATAAAGCTCTCAATAATTTATTAAGCTATTTTTTATAAAATTAAAATATTTAGACAAATAAAATCAAATAGTATTAAAATTTATTTTATTTTGACTCAATAGTCTATTATATTTCATTAAATCATGTGGAGTAAGTTTTTTTGTTTGATAGAAATCATCGTGTTCTATTGATATTGATCATGTTTTAGGAAGTCACTCACGTAAAGGGTTTTCTGGCCCGGTGTATTGATTCAATAGACCCACGGAACGCAGGGCGCGATTCTCTTTATTAATCATTGATGCAGTCTTTTAAAGGGATTTTCCCTGGAAATAGGCTGCGCGATTCATTGGGCAAACTTTTTCGGAATATCTGTGACCAAAGCTGAACTTGGCATCAAAATATTTGAACTTCGACTGGATTTTTACTTCTTTATAAGCTAGACTAATGTAAATCAGACGTCAAGCTTTATGGCTATAGTGGAGCAATAAAGCTTGATGAAAAACAGTGCTTTGGAAATTGATCAACATGGACAACGATCTAGATCTCTCTCATTCGAAGTGGACAAAGCTCCAGCTCTATTTTGCTGAGCAAACGATATGATAGACTCAAATCATAAACAGCCCCAAAGGGATCAATCAGTGCTTTTCAATCTGAAATCCTTGCAGGCTTATAGCTTGTACAGTCTCAACAAAGAAATCGGCAAGGTTAAAGATTTATACTTTGATGACCACAACTGGGGGGTTCGTTATCTGGTTGCCGACACCGGAAACTGGCTCACAAAAAGACAAGTGTTGATCTCACCCCATGCCTTCTTGGCTGTGAATGAAGCCGAGCAAACGATTATGCTTAATTTGACCTATCAACAGATTGAAGACAGTCCATTTCTGCGGATAGGTCAGCCGATTTCGCGAAAATTTGAAAAATCTTATTTTGCTTATTATGGCTGGCCATCTGATGGGGACGCTCGGTCGCTTGACCTGGATTCAGAAAATGCGAAAGCGGACACTCCTAATTTAGAAGCCCGAGATCCGCATTTACGCAGTATCAAAGAAGTGTCCGCTTATCAGATTCAGGCCAAAGAGGACACGTTGAAACAAGTTGAGGATTTTATCCTCGACCTTGATGCCTGGGTGATCCGCTATCTGATTGTCAATACTCAGAATGGGTGGCCAGGCAAAAAAGCGCTGATCTCATCTTTATGGGTTGATCGCCTGAGTTCGAAACAGTCTAAAGTATTCGTTAAGTATCTCTCTGAAACCATCAAACAGGCTCCCGAATATAAGGGCCTTTCTCAGCTGACGCGACAAGCAGAGCAAGAATTGCATCAATACTATGATCGCCAGGGATCCTGGAACGATGAATGGGCTGCCAAAGCACACAGTCTGAACTAACCCGTATTCCCCCAACAAACAAGCTTACACAAGCGCAAAGGAAGTCACCCTCTTGTATAAAAAAGCAGCAATTGCTATTCTCAGCTCATATCTTGAAGTCGAAGCTGCCCTCAAAGCCTTGCATAGCTCAGGCCTGGATATGAAAAAACTGTCGATTATTGGCAAAGATTACCTGAGCGTAGATCAGGCAAAAGACTATTATAAAGCTGCCGATTGTATGAATTACTGGGGGAAATCTGGGGATTTCTGGGGGCCATTATGGGGTACGACAGCACTTGTGGCAGCTCTTTATAGCATAGGGATTCCCAGGGATAAAATTATCAGATTTGAAACCGCCATCAAACAAGGCTTTTTTGTCTTGATCATTCATGGCACTGCTGACGATATTTGCAAGGCGCGTGAGAGCTTAATCGGCAGGGGACACCAAATAGAAGTCTTTGCTTCCAAGGAAAGGCTACAGCAGGCGCCATCGCTGAGCAAACTGTTTTAGCTTCTTATTTGGGCACCCTAATTTAAGCAGCGGAGCGTCGTCCCGCTTCCGTCTCTATTACAGGATCAAGGCCTGAAGGGCATCTATTTTTTTGATCACGAGCTGTTTATTGTTGTCGCTGAGAATATTCTTGCGCTTCAGTCTACTCAGCTCACGCACCACAGATTCTACCGTGCTTCCTAGCATACTGGCGATTTCTTTGCGGGTGATCTTGATATTGAGGGAAAGCCCTTCTTTATCAGCGACTCCGAAGTGATGATTCAGGTTTAACAAAAGTGCTGCCATACGCTCGGGGAGGTTGCTATAGGCCAAAACCACAGATCTTTCCAGCGTGATTTTAAGCTCTTTACTCAGCATTTGCAGCAATTGAATGCTGAATTTGGGATGGCTTTGCAAGACTTGATTAAAGAGGGCTTGATCTAAAAAACAGACCACGGAATCTTCCATGGCTTCAGCTGTGAGCGTGTGGGCTTCATGGGTCAAAAATGCATGGTAACCGAGCAGTTCACCGGGTTGCGAAATGCGAGCCAGGTAATTTTTGCCCTGAGAAGTCATCAGACTCTCTTTGATCTTTCCTTTGCCAATACAATACACCCCATAAGGTTTTTGGCCTTGATGAAAAATAGTTTGTCTGCGTTTGTAGTGGGTGTTGCTTTTGCAGGCGTTGAAGTCCTGCAGGACTTGCTCAGGAAGGTCTTTAAAGGGATTGATGCTGGAAACAGGACACGCTTGACAATCGCTAAAGGGTTTCAGAATATCTTGGGCCATAGCTATGCTCCGAATCAAAAAAGAGTTTTGTATTTGTCTTTCGACAGGGTTTTTTGCTTCTCCATAAGCTAGACTAATGTAAATTCAGCATACTATAGTTTGATGCGTAATAACCATAAAGCTTGATCAAAATCAGTTTTTGCTAGCATTAGCGACAAGGCTATTTTTGAATTCAGTTTGGGTTTGGGTAAACACTCCCTCTGTGTTTGTGGCTGCTGCTGAGATTAGATTGCCTGAACAGACCGTTAAGTCACACTTTGTTGGTTAAAATGGCCTGGCAACTTCACTTGACAGCGTTTGTGTTGTAGGGGGCTTTGAATCCTCAAGCCTGTGGCCTGAGGATTCTCATTTCAACCAGATGTTCCTGCTGATCGTCCTGGAGCGGAAGCCTGATGCCATCTAAAACCTTGCCGTCGAGACTTAGTTGCTCTGTTTCGACAGAATCAAGGGCCAATTGGATCAGGGTAATGTGGTAAACGCTTTGACGATAGCGGTAGTGAATCGTACACTGGGGCCAGGCTTTGGGGAGACGCGGTGTTAGCCGCAAGTGATCGCCCTCCAGATTCAGACCGAGCAGCGTTTCGATCAGTAATTGATACATCCAGCCTGCTGAACCTGTGTACCAGGTCCAACCGCCGCGCCCTAAGTGCGGTGCTACCGTATAAATGTCTGCGGCCATGACATAGGGCTCTACTTTATAAACGGCAATTTTTTCGGGGCTAGCACTGTGATGAATCGGGTTGAGCAGACCAAATAACTCCCAGGCGGTTTCAGTCTCTCCCATTTCGGCGAAGGCCATTGTGGCCCAAATTGCAGCCTGGGTATACTGCCCACCGTTTTCGCGTACACCGGGAATATAGCCTTTGATATAACCCGGATTCAGCGGGGAGTGGTCAAAGGGCGGATCAAAAAGGCGAATCAATCCGGTCTGGCGGTTGACCAGGCGCTGCTCAACAGAAGCCATTGCCTGGCGAGACCGTACAGGCTCACCGGCGCCACTTAAGACCGACCAGCTTTGGGGCAAAGAATCGATCTGACACTCGGTATTGCTCTGAGATCCCAAGACTTGGCCCTGATCAAAATAGGCCCGCAGATACCATTGACCGTCCCAGGCCTCTTGCTCAATATTCAAACGGATTTGCTGAGCCTGATTCAGACACAATTTGGCAAAATCGGGATCGCCATAGGCTTCAGCCACTGGCGCAAAGCGTTTGAGCACATCGTATAAGAAGAAAGCCAGCCAGATACTTTCGCCAGCACCTTCGTTCCCCACCCGATTCATGCCATCGTTCCAGTCTCCACCCCCAATCAAAGGCAAGCCATGGGCGCCAAATTTCAGGCCATATTGAATCGCTCGCACAGCATGTTGGTAGAGGGTGCTCGTGGCATCAGACGGATTGGCTTGTTCATAATAGGACTCTTGTTCTTGGGGGAGCAGTCGGCCTTCTAGCCAGTGAATCTCTTCGTCGAGAATAGAGCGATCTGCCACCGAACTCAGGTAGCGACAGAGCACATAAGGCAACCATAAATAATCATCTGAAAAATGGGTTCTGACCCCGCGTCCCGAAGGGGGATGCCACCAATGTTGAACATCACCTTCAGTAAACTGATGTTCGGCAGCACGGAGCAAATGGGCGCGGGTCAGATCGGGTTGCGTCTGCACCAGAGCAATCACATCTTGTAATTGGTCGCGGAAGCCGTAAGCGCCTCCCGATTGGTAAAACCCGCTGCGCCCCCAGAGCCGAGAGCTCAGGGTCTGATACAAGAGCCAGCCATTGGCCAGGTGATTTACTGCCGGATCGGGAGTGTCTAGATTAATTGCACTGAGGGTATGGCTCCAATAGTCCCAAACGTCTTCAAGCGCCTGATGACAAGCCCCAGACTTTCTGAAACGCTGGATCAGTTGCTGGACCTGATCAGGGTTGCGCCCGACCCCCAGGCGAAAGCTGATTTCACGTGTCTCTCCTGCGGCCAGATCAAAGGCCAATTGCACGGCCCCACAGGGATCCAATCCGGCCCCCACTTTGCCCGACAGGCGCGTCCGTTTCAGGGCGGCAGGATCTGAGAGGGTGCCGTTTCTGCCAATGAATTCGTGCCGATCGCCACAATAAGTCGCGCTGAGATCGTTGACGTCTAGAAAAACCAGCCGCTCTGGAAATTCGGTATTATAATCGTTGCGCGCAATCAAGGCTCCGGTCTTGATATCGATTTGGGTTTTGACATGCAAGAGATGTTTGGGGCGCAGGTCTCCCAGCACCCATTCCCAATAGCCATGGACTGACAGGCGGCGAGCCCGTCCGGAAAGATTTCGCAGTTTCAAGACCGTAAACTTGACCGCAGCATCTCTTGCGACATAGACCCACAATTCAGAGACAATACCCGCTTCGCTGTGTTCAAAGACCGTATAGCCAAAGCCGTGGCGAATGGTATAGGGCGTTTTTCCACGGGCAGGCAATGGGCTGGGAGACCAAAAATAGCCTGTTTCGTCATCTCGGATATAGAGGGCTTCCCCGCTATTGTCCTGAATGGGGTCATTGCTCCAGGGTGTCAGGCGGAATTCATGGGCGTTTTCGAACCAGGTATAGGCTCCGCCGCTTTCGGAGACAATGGTGCCAAAGTCCGCATTGGCGAGCACGTTGACCCAGGGGGCGGGTGTCATCTGTCCGGCTTGTAAGTAAATCACATACTCATGCCCGTCGGGTGTAAAGCCCCCGAGTCCGTTCTCAAAGCTGAGCTCTCGCACTTGGCGGGTCTGAGGCGCTTCTGTCAGGGCCGAACGGCTGGGCTTCAGAGCTGGGGGCAGCGGTCTCTGAAGCTTACGTTTTGACAATTGTTCTTTGAGGCTGCCATGTTCGTCATCTAGCACCAGGCGTGCAGCAGCATAGAGTAGGACCCGATCTTCATGGGGGAGCCGCTCCAGACTGCGCACAAAAATGCCACCCGCTTGATCTAGCATGGGGGCAGCAATGCCGGTTGCAATCAAATGGGTGATTTGCTCATGCAGTGTCTGACGGTAGAGCGAGGTATCGGCATTTAAAATCAAGAGCTCAATTTTCAAGCCCTTGATTCGCCAGTAAGAATGGGCCTGAATCAATTGTCTGACCAGCGTCATGCGCTTGGGATCATGCACACAGAGCAAAACGATCGGCAGATCGCCTGAAAGTCCATAACGCCATAGCCCACTTTGGCCCATGCGGTTGTGATTTAGCAGGCTGACACTGGCGCGCCGGTTGAGATCGGCATAGATTAAAGATCCCGCCATATCGTTGTACAATTGGGCTTCCGCTTCGCTGGTATTGAGATGGTGCAGGGTGACTTGACTGTGGGTCCAGGCCAGATCAAAAGTGCGCTCAGCCATGCGTGGACTTTGGTATTTTTCGACCAGGGCCAGGGCTGTTTCCCGGCTTTCACTAATGCCAAATATCAGATCGACTGTGATCGATTCTTCAGGTAAGAGCACGACTGCGCAGCGCAGCGCCAGAATCGGATCCAAAACAGAGCCCACGTTATTGGCTAAAGGCAGTTTGTTTTGCATGGCGGCCGGGCTCTCAAGCGATCTGCCCCGACCAACAAATTGCTCGCGATTACTCTCATAAGACAAGTCTCCCGGCTTACCGCCTTGAATCAAGAGTAGATTCAATAGCCAGGGCGGCGTTTCCTCAGGCGAAGCCGCCCGGCGGGTGCAGAGCAGTGCTGATGACTCAGCTACAAATTCGGTCTGGATAAACAAGCTGTTAAAGGCCGGGTGGGCAGCTTCTGCTGCTGGCAGAGCGAGTACCACTTCTGCATAAGTGGTCAATTCTATGCTGCGTTTCACCCGCGAACGGTTGCTGAGGGTGAGCCGTCGGATTTCGACGTCGTCTTCGGGTGAAACCGAGATCTCCGTGTGTAGATCCAGGCCGGCATGGTGATGCCGAAACTCTGCCCGGGACTGGGTGAAAATAGCTTCATAGCCCTCGGTCTTTTGCCGGCAAGGTTGATAGGCGTTGGACCAGAATTCTCCTGAGCTCAGATCGCGCAGATAAACAAAAGTCCCCCAACAATCTCGGGTGGCGTCTTCACGCCAACGGGTGAGCGCCAAATCGTTCCAGCGGCTGTAGCCTCCGCCAGCGCTGGTAATGGCCACATGATAACGTCCATTAGAGAGCAGATGAACTTTTGGGGTCTGTGGGGTGGGATTGGTAAAGACCCGCATCAGGCTATTGCTATCATTCGATAGCGCCAATCTGGTCTCAGGCATTAAATCCTGGGGCAAGACACTGGCGGCGGTCCGAGGCACGCGCTCTTGCAAGAGCAATTCAGCTGCTTTGAGGGCGGGGCAAGCCATAAAGCGACGGGGCATGGCCTGCGCGTGTAATAGATTGCCCAGAGCGAGTAGACTCATGCCCTGATGATGGGCCATAAAGGAGTGCAGGGTTACAGAGCTTTCGCCCGGCGGCACCCGAGACGGCGTATAATCGATCGCTTCATAAAATCCATACTTGCCTTCGTAGCCCTGCAAAGCCAGGTTTTGCAGGTTTTCACAGGCAGCAGCCGGATCCACCAAAAGTGCCAGGGCAGTGCTATAAGGGGAGACTACTAGATCTTCGGCCAGACCCCGCTTCAAGCCCAGGCCCGGTACCCCAAAGGCCCGGTATTGATAATTCAGATGCAAATCGAGTTGATTATAACCGGATTCAGAAATCCCCCAGGGTATGCCCCGTAGGCGTCCATAGGCGATTTGTGATTGCACGGCGCGTTTGCAGGTGTGATCGAGTAGGGTGTTTTCATAGCTGGGCATGACCAGCATCGGCATTAAGTATTCGAACATCGAACCGCTCCAGGAGAGCAGCAAGGGCTTACCCGGTGATGCTACCAGCAAGCGACCCAACGCAAACCATTGATCCTGGGGAACCTGGCCCAAAGCGATGGCAACATAGCTGCACAGGCGCGCTTCGGAGGCCAGTAGATCATAACAAGAGTTGTCTCGGCGGTGCTCAGAAATATTAAAGCCAATCGAAAATAAATTCTTGGCCGGATCCAGCAAAAAGGTAAAGTCCATCTCTGCCATTTGTTCGCTTTGTTGCGCCAGGCTTTCCAGACGGAGCATATATTGCTGAGCCTGACGGCTGGCCCTATAAATACAGTTCAGGATCTCCTGAAGCTCTGGTTCGTCGTCGGGATCATGCGCTGCTTTTAAATCGGCCTCGATCAGAGGACAGAGGCTTTCTTCGAGCTCGGCCAGGGCACTGAGGGTCTGGATCTGTTCCAGCTCTGCGAGTCTTTGACGGAATCTTGAAGGCGGGGCATCAGCGCCCCCCGGCTCGCGTACACAGGGCAAAGCCAGCCAGGGGGCCAGCAGGTCTATTTCCGCTAAGAGGGTTTGCGTGTTTTTTTTGCAGGGTCAGTAGCCAATCGTGACCGTCGCAGTCCTGATTGAGAGCCGGTGTGTGATCCGCGACGATTTGAGCCAGTTGATCATTAAATTGGCTTAAACATGCAAACGCCGCCACACCATCTTGAGGGGCTGTTTTTAGTAAGGCTTGAAGCGCTTGTAACTCGGTATCGTCTTGAAAATAGCTTCTCAAGACTGCCAGCGTATCTGCTAAACCGGCAAAAATCTGGGGGCTGCAAAAAGGTTGACTGGCCTGTTCCCGCAGACCGGAGCTCAAGGTCAGTAAATGCCCGGCCAGATTGCCACTGTCGACACTGGAAATATAAAGCGGCAGCAGTGCTTGTAGGGAACGGGTGTCATACCAATTGTAAAAATGGCCACGGTAGCGCTCAAGTTGCTGCATGGTTGATAGGCTGTTTTCTGTACGTTGAATCAGTGCTCCTAAAGACAGATAGCCAAAATCACGGGCAGCCAGATTGGCCAGCAACGAAAGCCCCAGATTGGTAGGCGAGGTTCTGCTGGCAATGACTGGGTTAGGTGCTTCTTGAAAATTATCCGGGGGCAGCCAGTTTTCGTTGGCGTTGACAAAGCTTTCAAAGAAAAACCAGGTTTTGCGGGCCACACGTCTCAAAAACAGAAGCTGGTCGGCCTTTAAGCTCGGGCTGAGGGCGGACGGAAAAGGCAGGCTGATGCGCCAGGCGATAGCCGGAGCGCATAACCACAGCATGAGCAAAATCCCATAAGGCAGCAGCTGCGCTGGCTGGCTCAGAAACAAACCCAGCCCCGTCAGCAGCGCCAGACCCGGCGCAAACCACATGCTGGTATAAAAGGCCAGCATGTTTGTTTGGCGATTTTGTTCGGAATCACTCGAGGTCTGCCATTCCAGCAGGTGTTTGTGGGTGATCAGCAAACGCAGCAGGCTTCTGCCAATCGCATCCAGACTTACAAAGGCATCATAGGGTAGAAAAACCAGGGTGAAAAAGCTCTGGAGCAAATGACGGAGGCCGTGTGCTCCCAACAAGCTCAGGTGCAGTTTCCAGCGTAAGTCAGTGGGTTTATGCAACGCTTTGAAGCTTAATCCCAAGAGGCCGGGCAGGGTGATGATCACGATCGCTAAAAACAATCCCTGCAGGCCCCATCCCGGTAATAGAAAGGGACTGCCCGCCATCAACACGACCAGTGCAATCGGGACCAGACTGCGGCGCAGGTTGTCCCCAATTTTCCAGCGCGAGAGTCCTGAGAGTGGGTTGGCAATCCGCCGGGCATCAGAGCCGGGAACCCGAGGCAGGAGCCACTGGGTAATCTGCCAGTCTCCGCGTATCCAGCGGTGGCGACGGCCCATGTCGGTGGTGTAATGAGAGGGATAGGCTTCGTATAATTCGATGTCAGAGACCAGGGCGGAGCGGGCATGACAGGCCTCTAGTAAATCATGGCTCAGAATCCGATTCTCTGGAAAGCGCCCCTGCAAAGCCTGTTGAAAGGCATCGACATCATATATACCTTTGCCGATAAAAGATCCTTCTTTAAACAGATCCTGATAAACGTCAGAGACCTGCTGGGTATAAGGATCGATGCCTGCTTCGCCCGCAAAAATCTTGGCAAACCAGGAGCGCTGGGTACTGGGGAGGCTGACCCCCACCCGTGGTTGCAGAATACTGTAGCCTTCGGAGACAATTCCCCGCAGGGGGTCGAAGACTGGTTGATTTAAGATATGAGCCATGGTTTCTACCAGCTGACGGGCGGCATTGCGCGGCAACTGGGTATCGGCATCCAGGGTGATCACATATTTGATCTGCCCTAAGACCGCCAGATCACCGATCTGGGTTGAAAAAGAGTCCAGGGCTTCTCCGCGCAGTAAGGCATTGAAATCAGACAGCTTGCCACGTTTGCGTTCGTAGCCCATCCAGAGTTTTTCCTGGGCATTCCAGCGACGCGGACGATGCAGCAAAAAGAAGATGCTCTGGTTTTCAGGGCTGTATTTGGCGTTTAAGCGCTCGACGCCGGCTTGGATCTGTGCCAACAAGAGGGCATCCTGGGCCAGGCTTTCGCAGTCCGCATCACAAAAATCCGTCAGCAGGGCAAAATGTAGGTGGGGATCGCGATTGGCCAGATGGTGAAGCTCCAGGGATTCGAGTAGACGCTCACTATTGGCGCTGTTGCTGAGTAGGGTGGGCACGACCACGATCGTGCGACAGGCTGGTGCAATTCCCTGGCTATAATCCAGACGCGGGAGCAGGTGGGGTTTCACCAATAGCATCGACAGCCAGTTCAGCAAAGCCACGGCCAGCTGGCTGGAGCAGAGCAGAAAGACCAACAGCAAACAGAGCCCTTCCCAGCCGAGCAGCTCGGGGCTCCAGGCTTGCTGCATAAAAACAGTGCTGAGTACGAGGGTCGTGGCGGTAATCCCCCCCGTATAGAAGGGCAGCGGAAAGCGCAGGATGGTGCGCTCTAGTTTGGAAGTCAAGGGCCAGTTGACCTGCGCCCGCTCTCCCAACAGCGTCCGGCCTTTATCAATCAAATAGAAACCTACATGAGAATCTCTGTGCCCGATGGCCTGCTGCGCAGCTTCTGAAGCCAGTTCAATTGTCAATTGAGCGACCTCAGCCTCTGAGCGGGGGCTGTTGCGCGCCAAAAACTCGACAGCATGGCGATAGCGATCGCGGGTGGCAAAATCCATTTTGGCATAGATGCCAGCCGGATCCGTGAGCAAAATTGTTTCTACTGTGCTCAGACTTTCAACAAACTCTTTCCAGTTCAAGGCACTTAATAATCTTAAACTACTAATGCAGTGGTTAACGGATACTTGTTCAGCGGCCTGATTCTGGTTTTCGAGCTGAACCAATTCCTCGATCGACAAATTGTTTATCAGCAGATGGTGTTCGAGCCAGCTTCTGGCCAGATGCAATTCTGAGCTGTTTTGAGACAAACGCTGAGAGAACTCGGCCACAAAGGCACTGGAGAGCGGCAGGTCTGATTTTGCCATTTCTGCGACCACTACCACCAGCTGGGAGGGGTTCTGCTCTGCCATCTGCTGAAGTCGATCGACCCAGAAAGTGGCCAGATTATAATCTTGATAGGCCTGGCTCAAACGCCTGGAGATACGCGCCAGATTCTCGATTAAGCCCAGTCTCAGCATAATCGGGATGGCCCACAATTCGCCTAAATTCAGAGACGTTACCGTCTGGTAGGCTGCAATAAAGTCTCTCAGGGGTTGCTCATCAATTTGGGCATCGACATGCGAAATCAGTTCAAAGGCCAGATCATAAACACGCGGAAGTCCGGCGGAAGGGCCTTTTAAAAGGGTGGGTAATTCCTGGCTGTAGCCTTTAGGCAAATGTCGCCGGGCAATTTGAATTTGCTCTTCGATCAGGTAAAAATTGTCGAGGATCCACTCCACAGCGGCGGTGATGCGTTTGCCCGGTTTAATCTGAAGGCTCAGGTGATTAAAATCCCTCAGAATCTGTTTGTTAAGCTCTAATTGGGCCAGTAAGGGGTTTGAACGGTGCTGTTTGACAAGTTGATGTTGTAAGGCCAGTTTGGGGGCATGGCGTGTGAGCTGTTCGAGACTGAATAATTCTGTTCGTAAGTGCAGATCTTGTAACAGGGGGCTGGAATCTGTGCTGAGGGGGGAGGGTTCTGTTTTCCAGATTGACGAGAGAACATGTTTCATATGACTGTCTTTCAAAGGTCTTGGATTCAGTTGGGGTTTGCTTCGTTGCGCCATACTTTTGGGACTTTACTTACCGCTACTAGGCGCTTTCTGGCAGAATCTTGAGCATCTTCAAACAAAGATTTCATCTAGACCTTGCTTCATTCAAACATAGAACAGACTCCATCCTGTTGATCAGCGTCAGGCCAAAAACTTGATTGTTATCAGCTCCAAAGCTTGATAATAAATAGCCTTTGTTTTTGTTTGTAATCATTTAAATTTGCTGGATAATTGGCTAAAATACCCGTGTTGAATCGAAAACAGATCGCAGATTCACGAAGCCAAGTCCGCTTTAACATTTAAAAGGAAGTCTTACCATGCTTAAAGAAAAAGCCGCTATTGCCGTTCTCAGTACCCATTTTGAAGCCGAAGCCGTCGTCAAAGAATTGCAAGTTTCAGGTTTTGACATGAAAAAACTATCGATCGTCGCTAAGGATTATCTAAAAGAAGAACAGGTGACTGGCTATTATAATGCGGGCGATCGGATGGGCTTCTGGGGTAAGCAGGGAGCTTTCTGGGGGGCTTTGTGGGGAGTCCTTTTTGGCTCTGCCTTCTTTCTGGTCCCTGGTCTGGGTCCGCTGGTGATCGCTGGGCCCCTGGTTGCTGCCATTGTCGGCGGACTAGAGGGAGCAGTTATTGTTGGGGGAATGAGTGCTCTGGGGGCAGCGCTTTATAGCATTGGTATTCCCAATGACAGCATTCTCAAATATGAAACCGCTCTTAAAAGTGAGCATTTTGTACTGATCGCTCATGGTACCGCTGATGATATCCGTAAGGCCAGTGATATTTTAAACACGATGGGCCACGATGTTGACCAACATCTTGCCGAAGGTGCTGAGCCCCAGGTTGCTTTCGCTGGGCTACGGGCTTAGTATGCTCAAATTGCCCCCCTCGCCAAAAAGGAATCAATCTATGCTTTTTAATCTAAAAACCTTGCTGGGTTATACCTTGCGCAGTCATGACGGAGATATTGGCAAAGTCAAAGATTTTTACTTCGATGACCACGACTGGAGCATTCGTTATTTGGTAGCTGAGACCGGAAACTGGCTCACAGAAAGGCAGGTTTTGATCTCACCGCTTGCTTTCTTGACTGTCAATGAAGCTGATCAAACGATTTCAGTTAATTTAAGCCATCAACAGATTGAAGACAGTCCAACGCTGGGGGCAGATCAGCCGATTTCACAACAATTTGAGAAGTCCTATTTCACTTATTATGGCTGGCCCAGCTATTGGGACGGTTCTTGGCTTGACTTGAATCAGCAAAATCAGCAAGCATATGCTCAGACTTCCCTGACTGGCAATCCACATTTACGCAGTATGAAAAAAACGCTTGGTTATCAGATTCAGGCCAAAGACGACTCCCTGGAACAAGTTGAAGGATTCATCCTTCAACTTGACACCTGGCGAATACGCTATCTGATTGTGCATACCCAGAATTGGTGGCCAGGCAAAAAAGTCTTGATCTCACCCTTATGGATCAAGAGCGTGAGTTCTCAGCAATCTAAAGTCTTTGTTAAGTATCTGAGTGAAACCATCAGAGAGGCACCCGAATTCAAAGACATTTCTTTGCTGACCCCAGAAGCCGAAAATGAGCTGCATCAATACTATGAGCGCCAGGAGTACTATCATCGCCAGGGATACTGGATTGATAAATTGCTGGTGCACGAACCCAGTCTCAACTAAGCAGGGTTCACTTTTTAAAATCACAAAACAAGCTTATATAAAAACTGCTGATTGTTAGTCAGTCTAATCTGAAAGAATAAAAGGAAACGATTCATGCTTTTTAAAGTAAAAACCCTCCATAATTACACTTTGCACGGTCTTGACAAAGATATCGGCAAAGTCAAAAATGTATACTTCGATGACCACCGCTGGGGCGTTCGCTATCTTGTTGTCGAGACCGGACATTGGCTGACCGAAAGACAGGTCTTGATCTCACCCCGTTCCCTCGTGGCTGTGAATGAAGCTGAGCAAACGATTTCGGTTAATTTAACCCGTCAACAGATCGAAGACAGTCCAGATTTGGGGACCGATCAGCCGGTTTCAGAGCAATTTGAAAATTCGTATTTTTCTTATTATGGCTGGCCAAGCTATTGGGACGGTTTTTCGCTTAATATGGATCTGGATAATTGGCAAACCTATACGCAGACTCCAGAGACCTGGGATCCCCGTTTACGCAGTATGCAAAACGTCGTGGGTTATCATATTCAGGCCAAAGATGGCAGCCTGGGGCATGTTGAAGATTTCATCGTCGACGTGGATGCCTGGGCGGTACGCTATCTGATTATCAACACCCAGAATTGGTGGCCGGGCAAAAAAGTACTGATCTCACCGGCCTGGATTGAGAGCGTGAGTTGGAAACAGTCTAAAATATTCGTTGAGCATCTGAGAGACACTATCAAACAGGCGCCCGAATATAAAGATATTACTCAGCTGACACGACAAGCCGAGCATGAATTACATCAATACTATGATCGCCACGGGTACTGGATCGATGAATTGGCTGCCCAGGAACTCAGTCCGAAATAAGCAGAGCCTGGGCCCCATCAATCAGCTTGCAAAAGCGCAAAGGAAGTCACTCTCTTGTTTAAAAAAGCGGCGATTGCCATTATTAATTCACAACTTGCTGCCGAATCGGCCCTGAGTGCCTTGCATATCTCAGGAATTGATTTGAATAAAATTTCGATTATTGGTAAGAATTATCAAATGGTCGATCAGACTAGAGGCTATTATAATGCCGGGGATTGTATGAATTACTGGGGCAAACCCGGAACATTTTGGGGACCCTTGTGGGGCTCGACAGCGCTGGTGGCAACTCTCTATAGCATCGGTATTCCCAGGGACAGCATTATCAGATTTGAGACCGCTATCAAACAAGGCTTATTTGTTTTGATCGTTCATGGCACTGCTGACGATATCAATCGATCTAGCGATCTCTTAAGTGCCCGTGGGCACAAAATGGAAAGTTATCCTTCTAATGAAGCGACTGCAAAAGTTACTTTCGCTGAGAGATAAAGCACTGGTGCATAGCGAAGGCCTCGGAGCGAACCGCTATGTCTCAAGCTCTTTGCCCAGGCGTTTGTGAGCCCGCTGCTTTGACTTACAAAACCGTTCCACATGCTTCGGGCTTCGCACAGACAAGTTTTGAAAAAATCCTTGTCGTCACTTAGGTGTCATTTCTTTCAAATCACAATTTCAGGTTGCGCAGTCGCAAGGCGTTGCTAATGACCGAGAGCGAACTCAGGCTCATCGCGGCACCCGCAATCATCGGGCTGAGCAGTATGCCAAAAAAGGGGTAAAGCAACCCCGCCGCCACCGGTATACCTAGCCCGTTGTAAAGAAAAGCAAAAAACAAATTCTGCCGGCTCGGATCTAGATGCTTTCATCATCAGCTTTCGCTCCTGGCTTGTTGATGTCGCCACCATTTCAGGGTACTTTTAGCGTATCTTCAAAGTACCTGTATTTCTCGTCCTGGTCAGGATAGAGCGGATTCAACCAACAAGCCGGTAGCTGCTATTTTGAGGGAGATCATGTCGGCTTATTTCCTGGACACTTTGATAATCACGACAATCAGCAGTGCCACCACCAATATGCCGATCACAGTCCAGGTCCACATCCCACCGCCCATCCAGCCGTGATTCATATATCCCTGTGTTTGATTCATCATAAAAAAACCGCCTGATGTTTGTTTTAACGGTATAAATGGGCCTGGGCAGCCAGTTCATCGACCCAATAGCTTTGGCGATCATAATATTGATGTAGATCGGTCTCATAATCCCGGTTGATCAGGTCTCCTTGCTTGTATTCTGGAGACTGCTTAATGGTCTCACTGAGCAGATTGACGAATACTTTAGACTGGGCCCAACTGACACTCTCGATCCATAGGGGTGAAAGCAGCACCCTTTTTCCTGGCCACCAGTTATGGGTGTTGATCACGAGATAACGAATCGTCCAGGTTTGATCATCGATGATAAAATCTTCAACATGGCCAATCTCACTATCTTTGGCCTGGATATGGTGCCCGATCACATCGTGGGTGCTGCGCAAATGAGGATCCCAGGATTCTGTACTTTCGTTAAGGAGGATTCGCTTCGTTCGATCATTTTCGAGCCAGGGGGAAGATCCCCATACGTATGGGCCATCCCAATACGACGATAAGCCATAATGGTGGGAGTAGCTCTCTTCGAATTGGCGTGAGACGGGTTTGTCATTGTTCAAGTCTGGACTGTTTTCGATCTGCTCTCGGGTTAAATCAATAGCGATGTATTGCTCTGCTGGATACACAGCTAGCAGCGCATGAGGGGAGATTAAGACCTGCCGATCCGCCAACCAATTGCCAGTTTCAGCGACCAGATAACGTATTGTCCAGTGGTGATCATCAAAGTAGAATTCTTTGACCTTCCCTATATCCCCGTTAAGACTGTTTAATGTGTAATCTTTGAGTGTATTGGCTTTGATTAAGTTCATTGTCTTCCTCATTCTAGTCGTTTTTTCGCTGGAGTCCTTCTGTTTCGGCAGTAGGCTAGTTGTCAAAATGCTTTCGAACCGTTGCCACAATCTGATTATCGGTCATACTGTCAGCGGTTTCGATACCTGCGATCAGGTCATTGAGGTTCTTTACTTCAAAGCGATTTTTTAGCTGATCTTTTGCTTCACCCGGACCCAAAATGAGGATAGACTTGGCCTGCCGAATATAGTCAATCACCTCATCATAGTAAATGTTGAGATCGTTCGTGAATTTTCTCTGGCGGCGATCTTCGGCGGGCACCCTCAATGATTCGTAAGGGCCGTCAAGGGGTGAATTACCGGAACGCCGAAGTTGCTTTTCGGCGTTTGATTCGATTTTCTCAATAATTTTCCAGGTGTCTGCAAAGCCCACAATAATCGCCTCTTTGTGATCAATCCATAGACCTATATGTGTATTCATCGATTATCTCCCTTGATTCGTTTTAATAGTTGTAGTTTCACAAGCAAATCAGGGCGTTGAGCGAAGGCTTGGCTTAGCACCATGAAGCGGAGTGCTTTGGGTTTAGCACTTTTTGTCATCGTTGCCAGGAAAACAGGTATTACCCTGACTGTTGATAAACCCTGTTTTGCTGCCCGTCGTCTACCTGGTTGCAGATCGACTTTTGTTGACCGTTTTTTAATTGAGACGATTCTTTTATCAACACAATCTCATACTCTCTTTCATTTTACGGGCGTATCTCCCTGAATCCTATGACTAAAATCAGGGTGAAAAGATGATTATTATCATATAAATGGGATTAAATTTAACCACTGGCTTCAGTGGCATCCGTCAAGGCTGCCAGGCCGGGCAATTCTTTACCTGCTAGCAATTCAATCATGGCACCGCCCCCCGTCGAGATGAAGTTTATCCGATCAGCCAGACCAGACTTGTTCAGCGCGAGATGCGTATCTCCTCCGCCAACGATGGTGGTGGCATAGGTCTCCGTTACTGAACGGGCCAGAGCGAAGGTTCCCTGAGCGAATGCCTCTTGCTCGAACATGCCCATGGGTCCATTCCAAAGGATCGTCTTGGCATCCTGGAGCGCCTCGCTAAAGAGTTGGGCCGACGCCGGGCCGATATCGAGCCCAATCCAATCCTCTGGGATTTGTTGAGTAGTGACCACTTTCGTCTCGGCGCCCTCGCTCAGGCTTTCGGCGACCACAAAATCCACTGGTAAATAGAATTTGACACCCTTTTCAGAGACGCTCTTGCTGATGCGCTGAGCCATTTCTAATAGATCCGCTTCAACCAGAGATTTCCCCACGTCCTGCCCCTGGGCTTTGAGAAAGGTGAAGGCCAGGGCGCCCCCCACAATGATTGTGTCAACTTTGTTCTGGAGATTCTCTATCAGACCGATCTTTCCGGAAACCTTTGCTCCGCCCAGAATCACCACAAAGGGCTGCATGGGATCGGCCAGGGTCTGCTGAAGGTAGTCGATTTCTTCTTGCATCAGTAATCCCGCGACAGATTCCTTTACAAATTGAGTGATGCCAGAGGTTGAGGCGTGGGCACGATGGGCCGTCGCGAAGGCGTCATTCACGTAGATATCAGCGAAGGTCGCCAACGCTTTTGAAAAGGTCGCATCGTTTTGCTCTTCTTCTGCGTGAAAGCGCAGATTTTCAAGGAGAACCAGATCACCAGGGAGCATGCCATCAACGAGATCGCTAACGGCCTCACCGATGCAGTCTTGAGCGAAGCTTACTTTCTGATTCAGCAGCTGGCTCAGGCGTTTGGCGACCGGAGCCAGGCTATAATTTTGATTGGGCTTGCCTTTGGGACGCCCCAGGTGCGAGGCCAGGATTACCTTTGCCCCCTGATCCAGGGCATAGTTGATCGTCGGGAGCGTGGCCAGAATCCGGCTGTCGTCAGTGATCATGCCTTTTTGATCGAGGGGCAGATTAAAATCGACACGGATAAATACCCGCTGGCCCTTCAAGTCGATCTCTTTGATTGTTTTTTTATTTATCAAATAAGTCATCCCCTTTTCCTAGCATGATCGCCAGGTCTCCCAGGCGGCTGGAATAGCCCCACTCGTTGTCATACCAGGCGATGACTTTGATTAGGGTGCCGTTGATTACCTTGGTTAGCGCAGCATCTACAATGCAGGAATGCGGATTGCCTTTGAAATCAATCGAGACCAGGGGCCGCTCTTCGATTTGCAGGATATGTTTAAGCGGGCCATTGGCAGCGACTGTGAGGGCGGCATTCACATCCGCAGCCGTGGTCTCCTGAGCGACCACACAGACAAAATCCACCACGGAAATATCTGGGGTGGGCACGCGCAGTGCCATGCCATCGAGCCGGCCCTCCAGTTCGGGTAGCACCAGTCCAATTGCCTGGGCCGCTCCCGTTGAGGTCGGGATGATCGACAAGGCAGCGGCCCGCGACCTTCTCAAATCTTTGTCTGGTGCATCAACCAATTTCTGGCTGCTGGTATAAGAGTGAATCGTCGTGATCAGGCCCTGTTGAATATCAAAGCACTCGTGCAGGACTTTGGCGATCGGCGCTAAGCAGTTGGTGGTACAGGAGGCATTCGAGACAATATGGTGTTTGTCAGGATCATAATTGTGAGCGTTTACACCAAGCACAAAGGTTGCATCTGGGTTGTTAGCAGGTGCTGAGATAATGACCTTCCTGGCTCCGGCAGTCAGGTGTTTGCTGGCCTGAATTCTGTCCTTAAAAAGCCCTGTCGATTCGATCGCCACATCAACTTCCAGTTTTTGCCAGGGCAGCTGGGCGGGGTCTTTTTCAGCGAAGACAGCGATCTTATTGCCATCAACGTGCAAATGACCATTGACCACTTCGACTTCATGTGGGAATTCTCCAAAGACAGAATCCCATTTCAAAAGATGTGCCAGGGTCTGGGGATCGGCGATGTCGTTAATGCCCACGATCTCAATCTCCTGATTGCCCTGTACGGAGCGGAACATATTTCGGCCCGTTCTGCCGAACCCGTTAATTGCAACTCTTACTACCATTTTTAAATTTCCTTTTTTTTGTCTTGAATTCTGGCCCAGAGGGCCACTCTTGTCGTGTCAATTTTTACCAGCTCAGTTCCCCTCGGTAGACGGCTTGCGCTCCCAACGCTGCTTCGATGCGTAGCAACTGGTTATATTTGGCTAGCCGTTCCGAGCGGGCTGGCGCCCCTGATTTGAGCTGTCCGGCGTTGGTCGCCACCGCGATCTCGGCCAAAAACGAATCTTCCGTTTCACCTGAGCGATGCGAGAACATGCAGGTATAACCCGCTGTTTTTGCCAGGGAAACGGTTTGCAGTGTCTCTGAGACCGTGCCAATTTGATTCAGTTTGATCAGCACAGAATTGCCAATGCC
>JBBKWI010000158.1:0-7211 GCA_037968875.1 Candidatus Sericytochromatia bacterium
TTGCCCAGCGCCAGGCCAACCGCAACCCCTTTGTCGACATCCCCAATCTGGGTAGCTTGATTGGGGTTCAAACCTTACAGGCCAACTAAGCCATTACTGAGCTTTTGAGTTTTTTAGCAATTTAAGAAACCTATTTGACTGTCCGCAACTTGAAGAATATATTATTTCAGGTAGCGGGCAGTTTTTGCATTTTGGGAAAGTGAAGCAAATGTGTTAGATTAAAGGAATATTTATTTTGTTTACGCTTTAAAAGCCGAGGATGCAACTATTGAAAAAATCGCTACTCATCACCGCTTTTGCAATTAGTCAGGTTTTTGTGTTTCAGCCAACACGCTTGATGGCTAAGACCACATCTCAAACCACAGCGCTTTCGCCTGAGTTAATGAAAGAGATCAATGATCTACAGTCAACTGATATTGAAGTCAGAATAAAAGCGGCAAAAACTTTAGCCAAACTTAAGGATTCGGCAGCAGTTCCGGCTTTACTCAAGGCGCTTAAGGATCCCTCATTTGATGTAAGATACTCTGTTTTAGACGCTTTAAGTGTCCTGATAGATAAATCTTTGGTACCTACTTTAATTTTAGCGCTAAATGATGAATCTGAATTTGTCAGATCAAATGTGGCGTTGATATTGGGGCACCAGGATGACAAGTCAGCAGTAGCCGCTTTACTGATTGCATTGCAAGATAGTTCATCAGATGTAAAATCTTCAGCAGCAAGCGCTTTAGGTAATTTAGGTGACAAGGCTGCAGTTCCGGAATTACTCAAGACACTGCACGATGAATCAGTATACGTAAGATCTGCTTCTGTTGAGTCTTTGGGTGAACTGGGAGACAAGTCCGTAGTCCCTGTGTTAATCACAATTCTGAAAGATGAATCAGATTATGTAAGAGCTGCTGCTATTCATGCTTTAGCGAGTTTAGGAGACAAATCAATCACTCCTGCTTTGATCAAAATGCTGAATGATGAGTCAGATCACGCGAATAATGCTGCTGTAAATGCATTAGTAAAGTTAGGCGACCAAAATGTGTTAACTGAATTGCTCGGGGCATTGGAAAATGAATCACTTCAGGTGAGGGCTTTAGCAGCTAAAACCTTAGGATACTTAGGAAACACAACTGCGGTAACAAAATTGATCAAAACACTGAAAGATCTTTCACCCGTGGTGAGAGCTTCAGCTTCTATATCTTTAGGTGAATTAAGTGAAAAATCTGCTGTGCCGTTCTTGATCAAATTATTGAAAGACCCTTCGCCTGAGGTAAGAGCTGCTACTGCTGAGGCATTGGGAAACTTAAGAGACCAATCTTCAGTAGCAGCGCTGATAAAGGCATTAGATGATCAATCTGTAGATGTGAGATCTAATGCGGCTTCAGCGTTAAGATTCCTGAACGACAAATCTGCAGTCCCAGCTTTGTCAAAAGCAATGAATGATAAGTCAGATGAGGGAAGAGCCGCTGCTGCTCGAGCTTTGGGAAAATTGGGTGGAGAGGGTGAATTGGCGTCTTTGCTCAATGCGCTACAAGATGAATCAGAATTCGTCAGATCTGCTGCAGCTGAAGCATTAGGAGAACTGGGAGATAATCAGGCAGTTCCTGATCTACTCTTGGTGCTTAATGATCAGGCCGATTTCGTAAGAATGTATACAGCTCAAGCATTGGGGAAATTGGGTGATAAAGTCGCTGTACCTGCCTTAAGCTTAGCTCTTGACGATGAGTTTGATTTAGTACGATTTTATGCCGCTATTGCTTTGGGTAATCTAAAAGATAAGCTTGCGGTAACCGCTTTACTCAAGGCCCTAAAGGATGAGTCTGAGATAGTGAGATCTGTTGCTGCCAGGGCTTTGGGAGAATTGGGAGACAAATCTGCAGCCCCAGCCTTGATGGTAGCACTTCAGGATAAGGATATGGATGTAAGAAAACAAGCAATTCAGTCTTTGGGAGAGCTAGGAGATAATTCAGCAGTGCCAGCTTTGATAAAGACTCTACAAGCCGCCACATTCTTTGAGAGATCTGCCGCTGCAGAAGCTTTAGGAAAAATGGGAGACAAGGCTGCTGTGGCAGCATTAATTAATGCTTTGCAACTGGAGAAGTCCGAATTTGTAAAATCCTCAGCAGCAACAGCTTTAGGGATATTGGGTGATACGTCTGCAGTGCCCGTTTTGATTAAGGCTCTACATGATGAATCTGACTGGGTTAGACAGAATGCTGCTGAAGCTTTGCGCCAACTAGGTTACAAATCGACTCTACCTACAGGCTCTTGATAAAGGGCTGCTAAAAAGGTTCCAAGCGTAAGCTGAGATCACTCTGAAAGCAATAAATGAACTTAAAAAATAGCGAGAAACACATCAGGTATCCGCTTTAACGTAAATCTCTCCATCATAACAGCCCTGAATATTGAGGTTTTGGGCCATCAAAACCTTGAGATAATCCAGGTGGGCCTGTTGGATCAATTGACCCGGGATCAAGAGCGGAATGCCCGGTGGATAAGGCGTGACCAGCCCAGCAGCGACACGACCGACGCTGTGATCAAGCAAAATACTATCGCGCTTGCCAAAAAAGGCATCGGCAGGCAGGCATTTCAGGTCAATCCCCGGGATTGCATTGGGGAGCTTGCGACGGGAACGGGTGCGGGGCAAAGAGACCCGTTGCAAGTCCAGTTTTTTGAGGGCATTATAAAGTCGGATGACCTTGGAATGGGTGCCACCGAGAGTCAACAAGACCAGCAGGGTAGAGTGGGTGAATTTTTCGACTTCCAGACCGATTTCATCGAGCAAATAACGGTGAATATCTGTCGTCGAGCTTTCTAAGCCCGAGACATCAATTAAGATCTTAAGCGGGTCATGGCCCATATTGTCCGTCACATAATGGGGGAAAGCCGCCGCAAAATCTTGATCATCGAGAATGCGAATATTTTTGAGTTCTTTGACGCGTGCTTTGAGCTCATCGACATGGCCCAGCAATTTATGAATCAGGCCATAGCCTTCCATTTCAAGTTGTTTATGGCAAACGTCGAGAGAAGCAATCAGCTGATACTTGGGTGAGGTACTCGAATAAATACTGTAGATTTCATGGAAGAAATCGGCGTCAAAATCGGGATCATTGACATGAATATACGAGGCTTGCGAAAAAGCCGAAACGACTTTGTGAGCTGAGTGAGTCACATAATCAGCCCCCGCCTGAATCGCTGAATAGGGCCTGAAACGTGGATGGAATAAAGCATAAGCAAACCAGGCTTCATCAATAAAGACCTTCACGCCACGCTCATGCGCCATTTCGACGACCTGCTTGAGATCCATTAACATGCCGTCATAAGTACAGCCCGTTAAAACGATCAACTTGGCCTCGGGGGTATTCTCTAAAGCCTCTCGTATCTCAGATAGCGTAGGCGGTGCGAAAATACCATAGGCCGTATTGAAAACAGAGTCCAAATACTGAGGCTCAGCACGCGCCTGGATCAGTCCATAGTGCACGGACTTGTGGCAATTGCGATCGACAATCACCTTGTCGCCCTGACGCAAGAGGGTTTGCAAGATCATTTTATTAGAAGTGCTTGAGCCATTGGTCACAAAGAAAGTATGGGCGACTTCAAAGGTATAAGCAGCGGCGGCCTGGGCTTTGCCAATGGCGTGGGTGCCCTCGGTTAAAGAACCCAGTGAATCAACGGAGACCGACAAATCGCTAACAAAGACATTGCGGCCAAAGAACTGGTAAAAGTCCTGGATATAGGGTGAATTACGAAAGCTAGAGCCACCACTGTGGCCGGGAGTATGCCAGGAGTCATTGTTTTCAGTGACATATTTTTTATAGGCCGTCCAGAAAGGCGTCTGACAGCGATCGTCAAAATCATTCAGGATATAGCCCAGAATCGCCTCGGGATCTTGAATCATTTCATCTCGAAAGAAAAAAGCCTCGATCTCATTGGAATCATCGACTACATTCAGGCCTTCACTGGCGTCCCCCAATACATAGACTGGCAGCTCAATCCGGCGACGTTTGATCGCTTCTAAGATTTCAACATTGTGGCGTATAACGCCCTTTTTCTCAGGGTCCATCTCCCACTCACCGGTGACGTCCCAACTCAAGACAATCGCCTGAATATCCCCGTCATTCTCAAGTTGTTTGAGGGCCGTTAAAACACTGGCAGCTTCCAAGATTTCAATCGTGATGTCATTGCGTTCAAAGCGTTCGATCACGCGATCCAGGTTTTGGGTTATATCTGAGAGCAGCTCGGGATCGTCTTCGATCACCAGTATTTTTAGGCAGGGTAAATTCATGGAGCCTCGTCTTGTTGATTGCTTGGTGCAGGAAGTTTAACATGACTTAAAACATCGATTTGAGCTCTTCCCCGAGATTTTTCACTCAGGGTATAATAGAGCCAATGGTAATAGAGAGATCCCTATCCCTACCGGTTCTAGTTCAGAAATCAAGTGAAGATCAGAAAGCCAAGCATGCCAAGCCTGAGTTTGAGTCATACCCATGTCAATCGCTGAATTAGAAGCTGCGGGCTTAAGCCCCCTGGCTTATTTTGAGCAAGCCCTGCGACGTTTAAATTACGCCGTGGCCTACCAACCCCAGCACAACTCTCAGCCAGAGCAATTATTGGTTGTGGCTGGCAAAGATCAGCAGGGCCAAAAAATCATGGCCCGTTTGCGATTGCTGACTATCGAATCAGAGTGCAATCCAGAACAAGAAAGCCTTCCGGTGATACTGGAAAACCTGATGGTATTGCCCCAGACCTGTAGCCTCAGTCAGCAAGCCGACCTCAACCTACTCGCATGCATCTTTAATCGCTCTGCACCGATCGGTGCTTTTTTTGCCAGCTCAGAATGGGGGCTGTGTTACCGTTATCAGCAATTAAGCGAGTCAGCCTGGATCTCCCTGAATATAATCGTGAATACCTTACAGCAGATGCTGGCGACCAGTCTGGCTTGCCTGCCCTACTTTAACGCTTATCTAGCAGGTGAAACGATTAGCAGTCTCTGTCAACGCTTAGAAAGTGAGGCCATACCATCCGATGATTCAGATTGAAGATCTACAGCCTATCTTGACAGCCTCAGAGATTCTGACTGAACTCGCCCAGTTCCCGGGGACCCAGGTGCCCTATCTTTTATTGGGGCCAGAGGCAGATCCTGCTTATAGAGACCAAACGCTACAGCTTTCAGAAGCCCGCGTCGGCAGCCTGGTCTTTATCAACGATCTCTTGCGCTCTATTGGCCAGCCTGTCAGCGCAATTGACCAGCTCCAATTGACCCTGACGCTCCCATTCACGGTCCCCCCAACACGGGTGCGTGAACTCGCTCAATGCATGGCTGCCTTTAACCAGAGACTACAGCTGGGGAACTTTGGTATGAATGGCCAAAATCTGGCTTATTTTCGCTATCACTGGCTCGTCTTTGAGCGTCAGTTTTCTAGCAAATCCTTATTGACTGCGATTCGACTCGCTTATCAGCAATGCAGCGACTTTGGACCACGCTTAGAGGCACTTGCCAGTGGTCAGATTCAATTAGCGAGCGCTATAGATTAAAGTTGAGCCAGGGCTTTTTCAAATCGTTGACCCACAGCAGCAGCTATTTTAGTCAATTCTGAGTTGGCGATTGGCTCCATCATGGCCTGTGGGTCTATTGCTGAAATCTCAATACTGCCGTTTTCAAGGTCACGCACAATCACATTGCAAGGCAACATGACACCGACTTGAGCCTCAGCCTGATAAGACTCAAAAGCAGATTGTGGATGACAGGCGCCCAGAATCAGATAGGGAGGAATTTTTTGATCGAGCTTTTTTTGCATTGTGGCCTGAAAATCGATTTCAGTTAAGATTCCAAAACCTTGCTCGCTCAAAGCTTCTCGCGTGCTTTCACAGACCTCATCAAAATTACCTTTAATCGTTTTCGTGAGTGTATATGACATATTTTTCTCCTAAAAATGCTTGATAAAGTACCTACAATTAGATTAGCACAGAAAAATAGTTGTATTTATCTTTTTTATGCTGATTTTATATGATTTTTATGCACTATTTGTTGACTAATTCATTTTACGAAGTGCATAGAATAACCGAAATCAGAAGCGGAAATCAATACATTTTGTGGCTGTGGTAAACGCACTCTGTTTGCAGCCAGATAACTCAAACAGCAGAGATCTAAGCATGCGAGTCTCTGCCCCACTCTATGCAAGCCTGAAAAAATCTAAATCATTAAAAAGGCAGATCCCTGCATCAGTAATTGAGTCCTTTAAGCACGCTTGTATAGAGCCGCGTCGATTACCGACCACAGATGCACGGCCCAGCCCAATAAGAAAAACCAAAGAATGCCGCCCAGAATAACCTGAAACAAAGCCATCATCAGGCGCCCTTGTACCAATTGGCCCAGGCCAGGGATAAAAAAGCTACAGACAGCGGCAATCACATTGCCTGTGCTACCGGGTTCTGACATCGATAAAACTCCTTATGGATTCATGCTGACTCAACAATCAGCCAGGTTATTTGGAAATCGATTCTAACTGGAACTCAATTTGGTCGAGGGTCATTTTCCCTCTGCCCACTTCAATGTATTTCAATAGAGTGTGGTTGCAAAAATTGCGCAAATGGTCGGGAGACATATCGAGATCAAATTGATTTTTCAAAAAGTTTCTAAAAGCATCATGGGTCTTTTGATCCCATTCACCGCTGCAGGCTGAGACAGGCATTTCCATCGTTTCAGTCTGCAATTCCAGGAGTATTGCCTGCATGAGTTGATGTTGAAACAAACGAGAGTTGGGTTTTAAACTGACGATTTCTTCTTGCGTAAAATAGCTTTCCAAAATGGCAATGCTTGCTTCATCTGTGTGATCATTTTGGATCAAATCGACCAACTCAGAAATATCATCAGGATTGTAATCTGCCAGAGCTAATGCCATATAGAGCATATCATCTGGCGTGACTTGTTTTTTGAAGCTCGCAAAACCCTTGGTATCTATGGTTTGCGGCGTATGGACAGCATACTGTCGATCGCGATACAAATAGCCATCAAAATTTTCTTGGAGCTTCACTTTATCCAAATGGCCCGCAAAATAATGCGCTAAATCTTGCATCAACTGCTTAAATTGGTGAGGGGTCAGTCCGGTTTCCTGATCAAAAAACTGAAGCACAAAAGCAATTGATTTTTCAAAGGTTTCATGAGTCCACTGACCTGTGGCTGCAGCCCCAATATCCGTTTGAAAGCCTTTAATCAATTTGAT
>JBBKWI010000159.1:0-22400 GCA_037968875.1 Candidatus Sericytochromatia bacterium
GTTTAGCATAACACGCCAAATTAAAAGCTAGAATCCCTATTTTCGAATGGCTACTCCACGCAATCAATGTGTCCGATACGGGACTGAGCTGAGATCTGAGCTGTGTTATACTCTCTAAAATCTAAAAAGGCGGTGTATTCGATTTAAAGATTGAACAAGCAGATATTCATTTTACTCACTCTCGTTTTTTGGTTTTGTAGCCTGTTTCCAGCTTTTGCCCAAAGCATTGCGCAAACCCACCCGACACCAGCTCCAGCAGCGAGCATCCAGGCAGCCCAGACGGCAAGTCTCAAAGCCCCTCAGCAGGTCTATGTCGGCTTTTATATCAATAAAATGGTCAATTTAGACCTCAAATTGAACACCTATTGGTTCGATTTCTATATGTGGTTCCGCTGGCAGGGCGATCTTGACCCGGCTGATACCTACGAATTTATGAATGGTTTTGAAAAATGGGGTCAAACCATTGTTTCTGAAACCGAAGAACAACGTATCCTGGCTGATGGCTCCAAATACCGGGAATACCATATTGAAATGCAGTTTCATAATCCTTTCCACTTTCAGCCTTACCCCCTCGATATCCAAACCCTGCGCATTAGCATCGAAGACAAGTCTCACAATGCCCAGACCCTGCAATATGTACCGGATACCGAAAACACAAAATACAACCCCGAACTATTTATTCCAGGTTGGCAGGTAGATCAGCAAAAAATTTGGACCAGCACCCATAAGTACAACACCAATTTTGGTTTGGCCAACGCGACCCAGGAAAGTTACTCACACCTGAACTACGATCTCGAAATCACCCGTTCGCCACGCCATTTGCATTTGTTTAAATTGTTTTTGCCTGTAGTGATTATTCTGATCATGGTGCTGGTGATCTTCTTCATACCGATCTCATTTTTTGAGTCACGGGTCGAGATTTCGATCACCGGCTTACTCAGCCTGATCGCCTTGCAAATGGTGCTTAACGAAACACTGCCCCCTGTCGGCTATTTAACCCTGACCGACAAGGTCTATAACTTCTCGTATTTTGTGGTGATGTGCGCCCTAATAGAGACCGTCTGGGTTTATTTCAGCTTCAAGCGTGACGAAATTACTTCACGCCGAATTGACCGGGCAGCGGTCCTGTTTATGATCACCATGATCCCGATTTTGTTTGGGCTACTTTTCACGGTTTTCAGGGGTTAGCTGGGAAGCAGCTGCCAAAGTATCCAAAAGCAATTCAAATTCATTAAACAAAATATGGTACCTGGAGAAATGCTCAGACTGGAATAGACAACGTAAAGTTTGAAGGGTTTTGGTCGCAGCAGTAAATGCACCGTAATCCAATAGCCAACGCATAAACAATATCCATTCATCTATATAAAATACGCCCAGGGATAAGCCCATTCTCATTGCTTCAATGGCCTCAAAGCGTTTCCCGTCTATTTTCATTAGAAACGCAAGTGCAAAATAGGGCTCTGGTAGCGTTGCTTTATACGAAATGGCCTGACGAAAAGCTTGTTCGGCTCCCTCACTATCGTATAGCTTTGTCTTCATTAAGCCTGTTGCATAACAGCGGTTCCACTCTAATAATCTTTTTAGACCGGTATCATCTTGAGCACTTCTGATTAACTCTGACTGCCAAAGCATTTGAAAAGACGACTGCCAACTTCCAAAAGTAAAACCACTGACTAAATCATTTTTGATAGGAGTCTGTTGGATACAAAGTACCTGACGCTCCAGGCGCTCTGCCATTTTTGCGAAATCAGCTTTTAAATAGGCCGTCCAAATTAAATTATTTAAAATAACAGGGTGCTCACCCAAAGCCTGAGTCAAGCTTTCTAGTTCTTGTTCTGCCTGAGTCAAATGCTTGAGAGCATCCTCTCGACTACTAAAGTACTGAAAGATTTTCATAGAATGGTTAGATCTTTTATCCTTATTTATCTCTGCATAAATACTGATCAAAAGCCAAACATTTAAATAGGCGAGCCGGACAAATGAATCCATTTTTTTAAAGGGCAAGTCGAAAAGCGGATAATGTTTTTCCAGGTAATGATAAGTAGATAGAGGAACAGCGGGAATGTGACTATAGAAACCCGCTTGCAATCGGGCCAGTCCCTGCTCGTCAATGCCCAGGCGATGCCAACGGCGTTCCGAAGGCCCTATTTTTTGGAGCAAGGAGGGCAGTCGGCTCAACAAGTCACTCAATTGATGATGATAAGAAAAGGATTGGATGCGTTTTGCACCATTAGCAGCAATCCGCATACGCTCCTCAGGATGCCTGAGATAATAGTCTATGCAATCTTCAAAATTTTCCTGATCGTAGAGAACGCAGCATTCTCCCGGCGCTAAAAATTCCTGAATCTCTAAATTACTAGATTCTTGCATTAACATAGCACCACTGGCAGTCGCTTCATAAGCTCTCAGATTCATTTCACTTCGTAAACTATGATTCACGGCAATTTTAGTCTGCTGCCAGACTTTTAAATAACGCTCATCAAAAATTTGTGTATCTATGCGAATTCTGTATCTTTGACTTAATTCTGTCAAACGATATAAATAGTGATTGCGGGAAGTATGAAATGTCGCTCTTAAATTCCCTACAAAGCTGACGTCCCAGCTCCGATCTAGCTCGCTACTATTCGCTTGAAACTGGAGTGGACTAAAGCTATAAGTCGGCCAGTAGCCTACATTTTGAACCCCGGCTGCCTGCAAGTGCTTGATTAAGAGCTTATCTCCCAATATATAGTCAAATGCAGCAGCGTATTTAACCACTGAACTCCCGACAAGCTGCCAATCACCAGCAAGAAAAAGCAGTGGGCACGGACAATCAGCAATATCTAAAGGAGGCGAAAATAGCAAACCTCTCCAAATAATCACATCAGGAAACCAGTTCGATGGGAGTCTAGCTAAAATAGCTTCCCATTTTAATCCCCCAGCCGCCGCCAGGGGAACGCCAATACATTTTTCAAAAGGCTCAAAATCTTTTTGGCGGCTAAACCAAAAGGCGGGATCTTCGTGTTGAAAGTAAAAAGCATAGATATTCGCTGATTTTAGATGCTCCCCTGCTTCATGCACCCCTGACAAAGGCCCAATCAAGACTTTTAACGAATGAGATAGCTCATCATGCTGAAGTTTTTGATTAAATTGAGAGAGAACTTGTTTCATACTCTTTTTTGCTCCAGGGGGTTCATATCTTACGGGCTCTTATGTCTTTGATTTTAAATACCGTAAAACGCAATATTTTTGTAAAAACCTGTGTTTATCCACTTTAAATAGTAACAACTTTATGCTCACCCTGATCCCAATTTTGTTTGTTTTGCTTTTCACAATCTTTAAAAGGTTCAAGAGAAAGCTCTGGTTTAGCACAGATGGCTTATCTAGCAAGTGATGGCCTGATAAACAACCAGGTTCTCAGAAGGCTTCTTATCTGTTCCGGCCTATCCACTCGAAGGCAATAATTTGCCCCATCTCACACCTTACTACTGCGTTCGCACAGCAAATATCAATCTGATCAAGTATCTGCAAGCCGTCGGTCAATAAGCACTTTTCAACCACGCAGTAAACGAAAACTCAGCTTCGTAAGGACTAGTATGGTGGTCGTTAAGCCGGAATGGTAGTACACTGAATAGATATTTCTGCAATCAAATAATTAAAAATATCTGGATACCCGTCACCCCGTTTCCCCCCGTCCCTTAAACAAACGGCGTATCCTCAGATGCTGATATCTATGGAGGACACTGTGAAAGTAACCGTTGAAAAGCAAGAAGGAAACAAGATTCACCTGGAAATTGAAGTCGAGGGCAAAGGTATTGCTGAGCAATATCGCAACTCACTCAACGATTACAGCAAAAGTCTCAATGTGAAAGGTTTCCGCAAGGGCAAAATCCCGACCCACCTGGTTGAACAGTATGTGGATGCGGACCGTCTCAAACAAGAGATTTTTCAACAGGTCATGAGCACTTCCTATCAGGAAGCCGTTGCTCAAGAACAGATCGAGGCGATCGCCGAGCCGCAAATTGAAGCGGTGCAAGTTGAAATTGGTAAACCCTTTGTCTACAAGGCAGTCGTTGAGATTCGCCCTGAAGTCACCCTGGGTGAATACCAGAACCTGAAAGTCTATGTCGCGCCTCAAGAAGAAGTCAGCGACGAAAAAATCAAAGAACAATTGGAATCCCTGCAGCGTGAACACGCGGTTTTGATTCCTGTTGACGACCGCGCCGCCCAGATGGGTGACCTGGTTGCCGTGCATATTGAAGGCAGTATCGAAGATGAGCCCATTGATCTGGGTGAGTCCAAAGATATGACCCTCGAGCTCAAAGAAGAGAGCTTTGTCAAAGGCTTCTCTGATCATATTGTCGGCATGAATATCGACGACAAAAAAGAGTTCACGATCAGCTTCCCTGACGACTATTATGTCGAAGACCTGCGTGAAAAGCCGATTACTTTCAATGTTCACTTGCAAGAAATCAAAGAAGTTGAACTGGCTGAGCTAGATGATGATCTGGCATCAACTGTTGACAACGACCTCGAAAACTTTGAGCAACTTCAAGAGCGTCTGCGTGAAGAACTCGAAGAAAATGCTGAAGAGCAGTTTGAAATCAATAAACAGCAGCGCGTGCTCGACAAAGTCGTTGCAGGCTCCAACGTTGAGATCCCTGAGTCAATGATGCAGCGTGAAATGTTTGCCATGTGGCAAATGTCTGAAGGCAATCAATTGTCTAACGCCAAAGTCGGTGAAAAAACCCTGCAAGCGTCATGGTTTCACTGGATGCAGCGTGAAGACATGAAAGAAACCGGTCGCCAACGCATCAAAACCACCCTGGTACTGGGTGCGATTGCCCGCGAGCAGAATCTGCAATTGACCAACGAAGAGCTAGACGAAGAAATTCAAGATCTGGCTGATTCACACAGTGTTGACGTGGCTCAGGTACGTGCACAACTCCAGCAAGACAACCGCATGGTTGCTCTGATGGACGAGCTGCTAAGCTATAAAATCATCGACTGGGTAATGGACAGCAATGATGTCGAAATCAGCGACAAAGCAGACGAGTTGAACGTGGTAGAAACCGCAATTGAATCAGCTGACACCGTGGCGAAAGTGGCTCATGAAGTCGCTGACAACCCCGACGCCTCTGCTGAAGATGTTGCCGCTACTGAAGAGCTGCTCGACAATGCCGAAGCAATGCTCGACGAAGCCGAAAAGGTAACTGCTGACAGCGAAGGCTAGTGCTGCAGACCCTTATTCATGGGCTCGCCCATGTCATTAGTCAAAGTCAACGTCGGCGAGTTCTGAAGATTGCTTCAGGACTCGCCGACATTTGCTATTTTTTGTATAGACTCAGCCCCCAACGCCAGTTTATGGCAAACAATATCCGCAGGGCCCTGCCCCAGCATGCCGCCCACCATCTGGCCCGCCAACATGTGCGTTTGCTATTGTGGTCGATTGTCGATCTCTTGCGCTTTCGGCAATTTAAAACCAAGCCCCAACTGCCTGATGAGCTTGAGATCAACGGCTGGGAGCACTTTACCCAGGCCCATGCCCAGGGGCGCGGGGTCTTGCTAATTTCAGCCCATTTCGGCTGCTGGGAACTGATTCCGGCAGCGACGGCATTGCAGGGCTACCCCACCACCGTACTGGTCCAAAAACCCAGCCAGGATGGCTTTGACCATTTGTTTCGTGAGTACCGCGCTTTTGCCGGTGTCAAAACCGTCAATAATGATACCCTGGCCGGGCTCAGGCCCGTGATCAAGGCCCTCAAGCGCGGCGAAACCGTCGGCTTAGTGATTGATCAGCATGGCGAAAGCGAACGCTTAATTGGTCAGTTCTTTGGGCAGAGCGTCTCTCTGCCAGAAGGCCCCGCTTATTTGGCTCAACATTTAAACTGCCCCCTGGTGCCAGTCAGTATTCGTTGGGTTGGAGATCGCCATCAATTGCAATTTTCAGCTGCCTTGCAAGCCCATGACTACCCAGCCCCCTTGAGTCTGATGCAAGCGCTCTATGATCAGCTTGAGCAGCAAATCCGACGCTACCCCCAGAACTGGCTTTGGTCGTACAATCGCTGGGACAAATACCAACCATGAAGCGTATCTGGCTCAGTCTGAGCGTGCTCTTAATGCCCTTGTCAGGTCTGGCAGGGATTGTTTTTTATCTATTGGGTCTCTGCTGGCGCCAAACAGCCAGCCATTTCAGCCCGTCTCCGGCCTTGCCAGCCCCGCCGCCGCTGAAACGCTGGCCCCTATCTCCCGGCTGGATCTGGGGATTTATCCTGCTATCTGTCCTGACTGCCGGCGTCTCCGAACAGCCTCTGGAACATCTGGTCGGCTGGCTCAATCGCTATCTTTTGCCTGCCGGGCTGGTGGCTGCCCATCTGCATTTATTGCGACAAGGAGTCTGGGACGTGAAATCCCTGGTCAAATTGATGCTGGCCAGTGGTCTCTTGCTCAGCGGCGTGGCCCTCGGCAATTATGGCCTGGGCTGGCAAGTCGATTACCAGGCAATCTGTCTATCTGACTACGGCCAGCCCTGTTTATTGGATCTCTTATTACTGGCTGAAGATCGGGCCCGCAGCTTTTCGATGCACCCCAATGTGCTGGGGGTCTTAATGATGCAATGGTTGCCGCTGGCCTTGCTGAGTCTGCACTCAGCTCGTGGTCTGCATAAGCTCTCCAGTCTGGCACTGGTTGGCATCTTCAGTCTGACAATCCTGGTCAGCTTCTCACGGGGCGCCTGGCTCGGCTACGCCTGGTGCCTGGGGGTGGGCAGTTTCTACTTCTTGAATGCCTCCTGGCGTCAGCTTGGCATTCTATTCGCTCTTATCAGCAGTGGTCTGGCTGTGCTCCTGGGTCAAATGACTCTGGTGCTGGCACGCTTACAAGGGATATTTTCTCTCAGTGGCTCTGCAGCCAGTCGAATCACGATCTGGCAAACCGGGCTCACAATGCTTAGTCAGCATCCCTGGCTGGGAGTGGGCCTCTTGCAAGTCGAACCGATCTATAAACAAATCGCACCCCAGGGGCCACCGGCAGGACATTTACACAATCTCTATCTACAAGTGGCTGTCGAAAGCGGTCTACCAGCAACAGTCCTACTCTTTGGAGCCCTGGCCTGCTTCGTAGGGCGGGCAGGTAAAAACCCCTTGGCTCAAGCCTGCTGGATCAGCCTGATCGGTCTGGCCTGGGCCTCTCTGGTCGACGCCACGCTACTGGATATGCGGGTCAGCTTCAATCTGACGTTGATCTTAGCACTGCTAATTTATAGCCGCTGGCAGCAAGCCTGTCTAGAGCAGCTTGAGTTTGATAGCTAAGTCCAGCGTTAAGTGATTGAAATGAAGGCTCCAGTCGTTCAAGCCTTTTCAGGATCATCCGGTAAGACATCTTCTGAAACATCAGAGCCCGGACTGACTTGCAATTCATCCGTTGCTTCAGGAATCACTTCGCCAGTCGATTCGGGGAAAGACACTTCAGCTGCGACCGCATCTAATTCACTAGAGACAGGTAAAGCAGCGTCTTCATTTTGATCCGGTGGAGAGATTGGATTTTTGGTCAATTCCGTCTCAATTGCTGCCGGACCTTTGATCATATTGGCCACAATCAGCATTAACAGACCACCAATAATCATCGGCGTGCTAAGCACATGGCCCATGGTCAGCCAGTCGGTTCCCCAAAGATAGCCAATATGCTGATCGGGGATACGCCAAAACTCAACAGCAAAGCGGGCAGCACCGTAACCCATCAGAAAAAGGGCCCCGATCGAGCCTGGCTTGAGCTTTTGGCTGCGATAGGTCAAACGCGTTGCCAGCCAGAGCACCAGCAATAGGGCTAAGCCTTCAAGACCTGCTTCATAGAGCTGGGTTGGATGACGGGGCGGGCCAAAGATTTTCTCAAGCTGGGTCGGGTCGTCGATGGAGAGACGCCGCTGCGCTTCGACAAACTTAACGCCCCAGCTGCCATCGGTCGGTTTACCCCAGAGCTCGCCATTAATAAAATTACCAATGCGACCAAAGAACAAGCCGATCGGTGTGGGCAAAGCCACAATATCTAGCATCGTGAGCAGAGGGATTTTTTTACGGCGAGAGTATATAAGCGTGGCAATAATTACGCCCAGCAGGCCCCCATGAAAGGACATACCGCCCTGCCAAACAGCCAGGATCGAGAGCGGGTTTTTGAGATAGACTCCAAAATTATAGAACAGCACGTAGCCCAGGCGGCCACCCGCAATCACCCCGACAAAGCCATAGGTTAAATAATCCATTGCGTCGTCTTTGGTCAGACCACGACGGGTATAAGCAGGGTGTTTGGAGATAATAAAATAGGTAAAAACAAAGCCGATAATATACATCAGTGCATACCAACGGGGTGCAATCGGCCCCAGTTGGAAAACCGGCGGATTCAGATAAGGATATTCAAAAACAAAGTCCATGGTATTGTCTTGGTCTTTCGTGCTGTTCTCAGTTTTGATAAGTAGGCCCATCAAACTGCTCACAGTATACCGCACCCCTGCCCCAGTTTTAGCCCTTACAAATCCGAGCAAATCAACTGCGTATTTGTCTTTTAGAGACCACTTGCTGGGCTGAGCTCTCCACGAAAGAATGTGCAAGCGTCATTGACCTGATCCGACTTTCTGTCTACAATGGTCGTATTCCTGAGCAAGCAGCGCCGTTTTTTTGGGTTTTGAAGCTTTTTTAAGACCAGAGCCGTCGATTTGATTAATCTAACAGGATCTAATAGGGCCAATGGATGAGCAGATAAGACAAGCTGAAATGGGATTCGAACCCGAAGCAGCCAATTTTCGCAACCAGCGAGAAGTACTCTATTTTTGGACAGTACTTCTACTGGGGGCAGGCCTCTTTGTACTCACTCTGACGGTTAGCCCTCATTTTTGGCGCATCAACCCACTAGACTTTATTCTATTTTTGCTGCTCAATGTCGTGGCCGAGCTGACCTATGTTGTCTTGCCACAGGGCAGCCGAATCTCAGCTAGCTTTGCGATTATTCTGGCCTGTCTGGTGATCTTTAATCCCCCAATTGCGATCTTGATCGCCACCATGGGCGCCCTGATCGCGATGGGCTTGATCCATCAACGGGGCTGGCGCATTACTTTATTTAATATGGCCCAGTACGCCACGACCTATTCACTAGCTGGCTTACTGATGATCTGGATTCATGAAAAAGTCTCGCCGGTGCTGGGTATGAACTCCCTCTTTGAAAGTCTGGTGATGGGCGGTGGCGCCACCGCAGTCTATTTGCTGCTTAACTTACCGCTGGTGAACGCCTATTTAGCGATCAAACAAAATCCAACGATTGGCTGGCCTGGCCTCTGGGAATCCGTTATCCGGGTGCGAGAAGAGCGCATCGAAGTCTTTCAGACTTTGTTCTTTTATCCGATTGCTGTACTGGTAGCCTATTCATACCAACAAGAGCACAACCCCGTGATTCCGGTGGTACTGGCATTTTTGGTTTTTGGTGGTTTGCGTTTTATTGAGCAGCGGCGACGCATCGAGCGCCAACGTGAAAAAAATGAAGTCTTGTATCAACTGACCAAGCGCATGAGTGAATCGGTATTGCAAGATGCTGATGTTGAATTGCAGCCAGGCCATGTCTTTGAGCATTTGTTTAGCTCTAATGCCGCTTCGATCAAACGACTGGTTATCAATCAGCGCACCTCGGTTTATCAGGTCGAAACCATCGGTGATAGCCAACGAATTGTGCACAAAAAAGCCGATACGATGCTGGAGCCTGAAAAAATTTACCCAATGGACGATAAGGGCTTTTTACAGTTACTTGTCAAAAGTAAACAAGGGGTACGCACCACAGATATGAGCCAACTGGGGGGAGCATATGTGCCCTGGCGAATTGCTTATCAATCCTTGATGGCACAGCCGATCCTGGTTGATGAAGAAGTGGCCTTTATTTTGGTGATGTTCCGGGTCGCCGGGGATGCTTTTAGCGAGCAAGATGAGCGTATTCTCAAGCTTTTGATCAATGCCTTTGAGATTACGCTCAAGAATATTCAATTGCGTAATCAGATTCAAGCCCAGGCCATCAAAGATGGCTTGATGGGAATTTTTAATCACCGCTATCTCAAAAGCAAACTCGAAGAAGAAATGCATCGTTCCAAACGCTATAAGAGCCCCTTGACCCTGATTATTACGGATGTCGACTACTTTAAAAAATTCAACGATACCCATGGACATTTATTGGGAGATCGGGTGCTCAAAGAAATCGCCGTGATTCTGGCTGATTCCGTACGCGAAACCGATATTGTGGCCCGTTACGGTGGCGAAGAGCTTGCTATTTTATTACCCGAAACGCCTTTGGATGCAGCCTGCGAAGTGGCTGAGCGCATTCGTAAAAACATCGCTGAATACCCCTTTATTGGCAAAGACAATCAGCCGGTTGCCATGTCGGTGAGTATTGGAGTCTCGTGCTTATTTAATGAAGTCGAATTGGAGCCTTCAGAGCTGATCGTTAGAACCGATACCGCCCTTTATCGCGCCAAACATCAGGGTCGCAATCAAATCTGTAAGTCATTTCTCGAAAATGGACGCCTGGTAATTGAAACCTATTCCCGCGGGCACGCACCACGTCCCGCTGATGAAGTCACCGGCTCGGGCCAGGAACTGATTCAGAAGCTACTACCCGCCTGGAATGAGCAAATGAATAAATCGGAAAGCGATTGGCGTCAATCATTAGAGCAGCAGATTCAAATCGCTGCTCTTGATCCTGCTGCCCAGAGCTATTTTGAAAAACGCTTCTTACCCGTGGTACCCGCTCTCCTAGACGGACTTTTTGCCACCCCCCTGCACGATAATGGCCAGATCATAGCTGACAGTGATTTAGCCCATGTCTTGGAGCGTCTACAAAACAGCCTGAGTCGACGCTTACAGCGCCGAGAAGAGCTCCAGCTTTTACAGCAATTGCTAATGCGAATCAATCAGCACTATATTACCCAGGTTTTGACCATGCCACTAGCTGAAAACGGTCGCAGCACTTTGCTCAAGCGCGGAATGAGTATTATTTTACAAATTCAGGAGCGCTTATTTGCAGCCAGCCTCGACGGCCTGGCCTCTCAGATTCGCTTCTCAGATTCACATTATCACTTCGTGAAGGCCTTATTACAAGTGGTCGCCCACCCTGCGAACACCTCTCAGACCATGACCCGTTCTCCGATCTGGCGGCAGGTCCTACGCGAGATTCAAAATGTGATCGCCCAAAGTCAGCAAATTTTCTTATATCTGGGCTCAGACCCCAGCCCCAGTACCGAACAAGAACTGCTGGTAGCCTTGCCCAGCAGTTCTTTGCCACAGGTACTTGCCTTACAGCAGCATCCTGATTTTAGCCAGGCCAAGCTGCCCCCACTACTCGAAATTAAAGGCAAGAACCTGAGCCAATATATCAAATGGCAAAGCGATCAGCCGGAAGCAAACCTCACCACCTGGCTCTTGCTGCCTTTGTGGTTAGAGAGCAATTATTATGGTCTGCTGGGAGTCGTGCTGGAGACAGATCAAATCTTGAGCCACCGCCAACGTCACTGGCTCAATTCAGCGGCCCATGAACTAGCCGAGACCTTACAATTAATCCAAAACCTACCTGATTTACACAGTATGCAAATGCACACCCTGCGTCAATTGGTCGACGTTGCTCAAGGAGCCCTGGGATCTTTTACTGTCGAAGAAGGCGTTTCTCTGGCCCGTCGCCTGGCCCAGCGCTTGCAATTGCCCACAGAACAACAAACGCTTTTACGAGATGCCCTTTATCTCTACCGCCTGGGACATTTGCTACATCCAAGTTCTAGCAAGAGCAGCCACAAGAACCCCTGGCAACCCGCTGCCAAACCCCAAATGCTAAACCAAAGATTACTTGAGAGTCTCTCGGTTCAGGTCCCAGCCCGGATCGTCCGCCATATTCACGAACATTGGGATGGCACAGGCTTTCCTGATGGTTTATCTGGTGAACAGATTCCACTGCTTTCACGCCTTTTAGGACTGGTGATTGCCTGGCAAGGGCTAAGTCACGACCCTGCTGAAGAGCTTGATTCCCTTGAAAAAGACGGCCAAACTGGCTATTATGATCCCACCTTGTGTAGTCTCTTAAAGGAAATTATTCGTGAAAACCATCTCTAAATGCCTGGGCCTCAGCCTGATGGCTCTGACCCATTTAAGCCTTTTCAATTTGCCCAGCGCTAGCGCTGCCAGCAGTGCCGAGTATGAAGCTTTGGTTCGCCAAAGCGATCACCGTAAACGTCAAGAAAGTCGGGTACTGGAAGAGTCCCAGCACTGGAGCAAAAGCTCACGTCCACCTGAGGCCCGCTTGCTCGATGAAGTGCGCATGCAAGTCAATCTGAGCCCACGCCACCGGGTCTTGCGGCCCATGCTTCAGCGCATGTTGGCTGCTAGCCAGCCAAGTCCAAGCAATCCCCAGTGGCAAGAGCTCTATTATTACCGTTTACTCAATCTGGACCCGCAAAACAAAGACTACCAAAGCAAATTGGCCAACTTGCTCAAAGCCAAGCATGGCGGTGCCAGCGCAGCGCAAGTTTCGCAAGCCTATCGCTGGCTCAACGACGGCTTTAATCACTGGGACGAAGGCAAAACCGAAAGCGCCCTGGCGCTTTTTAAGCAAGCAGCCTTGCCCAAATCGCCCGAGTTAAATGCGATTTACGCTTATCATTTGCGCGACAGTGGCCGCCTGGCCGAAGCCAAAGCAGTGCTTCAGAAATTCTCCGGTCAGCGGGACTACCTGAAGTGGATTGATCAGACTTTGGCTGAAATTAAATCTGCCGAAACAATTGTTAACGCTCGCTTCCCGGAAGCAGATAAACTGGCAGCAAGAATTAAGTTGGGAGAATTAGAGCGCGCCGATCAGGCCATCACAGCCCTGCCCGAAAGCCATCTCAAGCATTGGCACCGGGCCAAATGGTATGAAAAACAGGGCCAGTACCACCCGGCAGCCAAAGAATACCAGCTCTATTATCAGGGCCGTTGGAGCAAAGAACTGAGCGGTTTTGTACCCGTAGTCTACAAAGCCCAGCTAGAAGATATCAATTCACTGGATTTGATTGCTCTCAAGTTTCGTACCTCACCCGAACTGATTCGCAAGGTCAATCAGGAATACCCCTACGACTGGGTTGAGACCTATCGCATGTTAGTCGTGCCCGTGATCCGCCATGACCTGAGCTGGCCCACCCCGGCAACAGGCTATGTATCGTCACACTTTGGCTACCGTCTGCACCCGATCCGGGGCACCTGGCGTCTGCATGAAGGTGTAGATATCGAAACCGCTGCGGGTACACCTGCCTTTGGAACCGCTACTGGCACCGTACTCAAAGCCTGGTACGATAAAGCCTGCGGCAATACCCTGCGAATCCAGCATCCCAGTTTAGCGATCCGCACGGTTTATTGTCATGGTGAAAAACTCCTGGTCAAAGACAATCAGGCTGTCAAGGCTGGATCCCAGGTCATGATCACCGGTAACACAGGCAGCAGCTCAGCTTCTAACCATTTGCACTTTGGCGTCTGGAAAGACGGGGCCTTTACAGATCCGATGGACTGGCTCTAAACGGCCATGCAAAAATCTCCTCATTTGCAGCTGTGGCAAGCCAGCCTGCTGGGTATCGTTCAGGGCCTCACTGAATTTTTGCCCGTCAGCAGTACCGCCCACCTGAATCTGATCAATCGGATCTGCCATTGGCATCGTCCTGGATTGGTACTCGATACCTCGCTGCATCTGGGCACCCTGCTTGCGACTCTGGTCTGGACCTCACAAGAACAAATACAAGGGGATTTGCTGCATTTTGCTCTGGTCGCCAAGGTCGCAGTAGCCACCCTGCCGGCAGGTCTGGCAGGTCTGGCCCTGGATAGCTATATCGATGCCCACTGGCGCTCGCCACAGGTCACAGCTGCAATGCTGATGCTGGGTGGTGCTCTCTTGTGGTGGGTAGAACAACAGGCCCTACAGGCCCGTGAGCTTGATGACTTGAGCTGGGCCGATGCCCTCTGGATTGGTTTGGCACAGGCTCTGGCTCTGGTTCCGGGCTTATCGCGCTCAGGCATGACTGTGGGTGCTGGCCTGGCGCGGGGGTTCAAGCGCCCGGCCGCTCTGCGTTTTTCATTTTTGCAATCGATTCCGATTGTGGCAGCCAGTGGGGGCTATAAGCTCTGGCAATGGCACCGGAGCCGCAACCCAGTCGAGGCTGCGCCTTTATTAATTGGCTCAGGCACAGCCGCTCTGAGTGGTTATTTATGTCTGGAAGGCATGCTGCACCTCTTTCGCCAGCGCTCTTTAAAAGGCTTTGCTCTCTATCGGCTGCTACTGGGAACTGCCTTACTCTTTTTCAATCATCGCTCTAGCAAGAAAGTGACTCGATTGCTCTAAAACTGTTATAGAAAGCTTTCAACTGGGTATAGTAGACTCAGAGCTAAAATCTAAGGAGAATTCCGCATGAAAATTGATGAAACTGATGGCAGTAGAGAGTCTCGTCGCGCAAATGCCTATGATATGGCACGCCAACAAATGATGAGCAATCAAGAAGCTCGCACCAAAGGTGACTCAACTAAAACCACTATCCGCGGTAATCGTGAAGACCTGATTGACAGCGGTAATGTGCACGACTCCTCTACAGCGGGTGCCGGCGGCGTGAATGCTTCTATTAAAGCCACTCAGAGTTCAGAGCAATCTGGCGGCCAGAACTTCAATCAACAAAATGGCCAAGGTCAACGGGATTCAAAGATGATTTCCAATATTGCCATGGCCAAAGAGGGCGGACTCAAAGTCGCCAATCAACTTTCCTTTGCTGATATGGACCCAGAAGCAGTACAAGTCGGTCGCCTGCGCAATAGCCTGATCGAACAAACCAGCAATCGCCTGGGTATTCAGCTCAACCCGGAAGATATTCAGGGCATGGACGCCACGGACTTGCAATCTGCGATTCGCAGCATGGCCCAGCAAACCCGTCCGGCTCAGATCAGCCCGGAAGTCGGTCAATTCATGGAAATGGTCAACCACGTTTCGCCCGATTTCTTCGAAGCGATTGATGATAGCCTACACCAGGCATAAGCCCCACGATTAGAAACGCCCAAAAACACACACAGCAGAACCAAAAGGTTCTGCTGTTTTTTTAGCCTTGTTTGATGCTTGATTCTTGTAAAAGACCACAGTTCAGATTGGCAGGAACAGCTTCATCGATCCGTTTGGGTTTGGGTAAGTTGAGATTATCCATGATCGTGACAAACTCGGCCTCCGTTTTATTCGCCAGGCGTGGATTGAGCGCGCGCTCTTCCTGAATCGAGCTGATAGTAAAGCCGACATAATTATGGGCAGGGAACACCAAAGTGCTCTCTGGCAATTTAAATAGCTTTTGAGTCACAGAAGCATAAAGCTTTTGAGGGCTGCCTTGCTGAAAATCCGTACGACCACAGCCCCGAATAAGCAGCGTATCGCCAGTAAAGACGCGATCATCCATCAGATAAGAAACACAACTATTGGTGTGGCCTGGGGTTTCAAGCACCTGAATGGTGAGTGAGCCAAAGTGAATGGTGTCCCCTTCCTTGACGAGAATATCTGCACAGGGGGCTCCACCATGGGCAGAAACCACAGACTGAGCCTCTGGAAATTCTTTTTTAAGCTCTGCCACTGCCGTCACGTGGTCGGCATGAATATGCGTTTCTAAAAAATAGGACAACGTGAGCCCCAGTTCTTTAATCAGTTTCGCATCTCGCTCAGCCTGTTCTCTCACGCTGTCAATCAGCACGGCTTCTTTTGTTTTTTCATCAGCGATCAGATAGGTATAGGTTCCGGTCTCTTGATCAAATAATTGTTTAAATAGCATGGTATTTACTCCTATTGTTTTTATTATACTAGTGTGCAGCACTTACACCCTGCGCACTTTGATAAAGAATGACTAAGCCCATCATTAAAACAAACCAGCCAAAAGCAGGCTTAAGCTTGTCACCGGGCACAAATTTGGACAGCCACCCGCCCAGAAAGACGCCCATGACAGTGAAGACAGAAAACCCACCCAGGAAGAGCCAATCGATGGTATGGTTTCCGCCGAGCTCCCCCAGAAAGCCAGTCAAGGATTTAATCGCGATCACGATCAGAGAGGTGCCTACCGCTTCTTTCATGTCCAGACCCGCCAGAATCACCAACACCGGAATCACTAAAAACCCTCCACCAGCACCGACTAAGCCAGTCAGCAAGCCGACGATCAGACCTTCAACCGCAATCAACAGAATTTTTTTACCTTCAAAGACCTCATGCTTCTTTTGATCGGATTGATCAGGAGCGGGCTCTTTTCGACCACGAATCATAGAGACTGAAGCAGCCAACATCATCAGAGCAAATAGCACCATAATCGCCAGGTCTTTGCTCACGCTAAAACCATTAATAGAAAAGAGGGTGGCAGGTAGCGCAGGCACCACGAATTTACGGGCAGAGAAGACACCCACCAGGGCCGGGAGTGAAAACACAAAACCGACTTTAAAATTGACTTGCTTCTTACGGGCATAACCGATCACGCCAAACAAGCTGGTCAGACCAACTAAAAAGAGAGAATAGCCAGTAGCAATGGTCGGCGGAATACTAAAAATATAAACGAGGATAGGAACGGCAAGAATCGAGCCCCCACCACCCATCAATCCGAGCACTGCGCCCATGAGTAGTGCTGCGGCGTAACCGAAGGTTTCCATAAATCAGTTTCTTTCTGGAGTCAATTTAAAGTTAGCATACCCCATATCATATATTAGATGCAAACTTAGATCTATTCAAAGATCTCAAAGCCTGATTAACTTATGCCACAGCAACACCAGCCTTCGGTACAAGTAAACATGAATGCAGGCCATTTACCCTGGGCCGAAGCGAATGGGATCTCCTATTTCAAAATTCCTGTATGCCCAAAAGGACAGGCAAAATGCCCGCAAGTCATAGGCACCTTAGTATAGGCCTATGGTTATATAAGCCTGTGACTATTTTTGTACTCTTAAGACTGTAAATAAAGACTTTATACAAAGTCTGAGTATCGTATTTTATAGAGCGCTTTATATGGGGTATGATATATAAACTCATAAAACAGGAGTTCTTATGCCTAAAGATACCACCACCAAATTGATTCACCGTTTAAACCGCATTCAGGGTCAAATTGGTGCCATCAAAAAAATTCTGGCGACGGATTACGAAGATCAGGACTGTATCGAAGTTTTGCGCCTGGTTAAAGCCGCCAATAATGCCACCAAAAAATTCGGGGAAGCATATGTTTCGGAGCATTTAACTTATTGCCTTCGCAATGATATGCCCAAAGAGGAAATGGAAGCGGGTCTCCAGGAGGTGATTGCCTCAGCCTTTTCACTGTAAAGATTTTCAGCACTAAAGCTAGTCTGCCAGTGACAATCAAGCCCTAAGTGACCATTAGACAGAGGCATCACAGGGAAAACCAGCCGAAAGCCCGGTTCAAAAATTTGACCTCGGGGATGCTGTGAGACTTCACTCTCAAAAACGGCCTGGCGTTGCCTGGCTATCCATTTGAGTAAGTCTTGAGCTACAGCGGGATTTTGCTGACAGGAGCGAACAAAGTGTAGGGCCTGCTCCCGGTGATAGAATTGATCACGCTCGGGGTCACGCAGATTGCGTAATAAATCCTGAGCACCAGCGACTGTCTCCCGCAATAGTTTTTGCTGCCATTCCCTTAGCCAATCTGGATGCCAAGTCGCAGGTAAGGTCTTCAAGAGCCCACAACGGGTTTTGGAAATCACCGGACGCAACAGGTCCACAGCCAACACATCGGCCACAGTTTCAGGCTCCAGGATTCCCCGTTGAATCAACCGCTCTACAGCCTGAATATCTGCAGCAGACTTGATCGGTGCCAACCAGGCATGATCACCGTCAAAGCGATCGGTTTCAGGGAAGCGGGCTTGCAAAGTGCGCAAGGCCGTCTGATAAGTCCCCCCCGAAATCGGGATAGGAGTCACAGGCAATAGACGGGGATCGATCAAGGCTGCGCTGGGTAAATGGGTTTGAGCAGATTGGCTCAAAGGCTGCATATCTGAAGCCAAATTGATTTCTTCAGCACAAAAAAGCGGTCGCAATTGCTCCTGAAATGGCCGCATCGCCTGGAACTGCTGAAAATTAGGGCTCTGCTGCAAACGCTGCATTCCGGATTTGACAGCCTTTGCCAGCTCACTGGCATCTTGTAGACTTGCTAAATTTGCTTGTAAACGGGGATCAGGAGTCTGCGCCAGGGGCAACGGGCGACTGCGCAGCCACCAATCGTTATGAGGCAGATCTAGCTCTTTCATAATCGGCCCCCCGGCCAGATGGCAGGCTGAGCAGCGCAAACGATCGCCAAAGCGAGGGTTTTGGGAATCTGCTTGTAAATGTAAATCGGCTAGATCGGCACGAATATCGAGGGAGTCCCCCCGATAAAACCACTGACCACGCTGACCTGAACCAATCATTTCATAAAAACGAAAGACCTGAGCCTGACGATCCCAGCTAATCAACTCGATCATCAGTGCGCCTTTCTCAGGCTGATCCTGGTGACGCAAAAGTTTACCCTGGGCCTCAGTAAAATGCCCAAAGAAAAACTCGCCAGTCTCCACTGATAGCTTGCCTGCTGGCAGACGCAAAGCACCGGTCACAGTTTCAAATAGACTAAAGCTGCCCGCTGTGGGGTTATGATAACCCCGATTGGCGACCTGAGTCGTGGCTAACTGGGCACCGGATGCTAATAAAAGCTCACGAAATTGATGCACATTCTCAGGACATTTTTGCTGGGCGCGCAAGACTTGCACCAGCGAGTCCTGGGCCTGAGGTGGCAGCCCCGTGATTTGACAAGTCTGAGCAGCGGTGGCCTGTATCCTGTTGAATGATTTGCTGAGTTGGGCTTGTGAGGGATCGGTCACACAAGCAAAGAGCGCAAACCAGGCCCCCAAGAGAGTCAAAGCGAAACACATCAAACGAAAATGAAACATCAGTCTATCCTTAGTTATTTTCAGACTAAGCCACTTGTGGCCAGTCCTGGCGGTATTCGCCAGGGGTTTGACCATAGAGCCGTTTAAAGGCCTGCACAAAATGAGAGGGGTTCTCAAAGCCAGCCCCCAGCGCAATGTTTTGGACGGGATCAGCTGTGGTCAAGAGCAATTGCTGGGCTTGCTCCAGACGGCGCTGCATCAAATAACGTGCCGGTGTCTGAGCAAAATTCAACTTAAACTCGCGCTTAAAAGCCGACAGGCTCATACCCATCGTTTTGGCCATCTCTTCTGTTGGCAAGGGCCTTGATATAGCTCCAGCCAGCATCTCTAGATAAGCTCGGCGGCGTCCGGACAAAACCTCAGCACAAACCGCCAGTGCGCCTTGCTGGCTCGGGTGCAAGAGATGCAGCAAGAGCTCTGTTATTTTGTGGGCCAGCAAGGTTTCCCAGACCAGGGCCTGGGGGTCAAAGCAAGTCTGCAAGCCTTGCAAGCAATTTTTAAATCCCGGCGTCACCTGTAAGATGGCAGCGTTTTGAGTCTGAGCACCTGTGACTTCAGCCAACTGATGGGCTTGTGCAAAGTGATCGAGCAGCTCCTGCGATAAATGAATCGAAAGCGCCCGGAAAGGACTGTCAGCTCTCAGACGGGCTTCGCAAGAAACTGCCGACTGACGCCGAATCAACAGGCTATCTCCAGCCACAAGCTCCCAGCGTTGATTGCCCGAGAAAAACAACTTGTGCCCTTCCAAAATATGATAGAGCAAATAATCAGGCAAAGCCACCGCTTCGCAACTGCGCACGGGCTGCGGAATCTCAATCAAACGCAGCGAGCCACCCTTGAAATCAAAGATCTGCTTGCTGAGCTCAGGGCTCGAAAAAATTTGGGCTTGCATAGGCACTACGCGCTGTGGGTCAGGACGCGAATTTGCGTAAATTGACGCACGCCATCGGCACCGCCAAAATGCCCCAGCGCCGATTTTTTATTGCCGACAAAAGGCGTACCGCTCACGCCGCCTGCGCCCTGATTCAGACCCACCATGCCCGCTTCGAGCTGCAGAGCCAGCTGGGCCCCTTGATCTGATTGACTCCAGAGGCTAGCGCCCAGGCCATAAGGCAATTGATTGGCTTTGGCGATCGCTTCCTCTACTGTGTCAACCACCTGAATTGCGATCACAGGCCCAAAGGTCTCCTCTTGCATCAAGAGCATTTCATCCGTCGCCTGCGTGACCAGGGCCGGACTCAAATAAAAGCCTTTGCCAGCCGGGATCTCACCGCCTTCGATCTGCGCCCCTTTGGCACGGGCATCCTGCAATTGTGCCAGCACACGCTGACGCTGATCAGCACTGACCAGTGGTCCCATTTGGCTAGCCTCATCTTCAGGATCGCCCATCGTAAACTGGCTGAGCTGAGTTCTGACGGCCTCAATAAACTCAGTCGCCACAGCAGCCAAAACAAAGATACGCTCAACAGAGACACAGACCTGACCGCTATTGCGTAAAGATCCCATCACAGCAAATTTTGCGGCCTGCTGCAAATCAGCATCCGCTAAAACCAGCATGGCATCTTTGCCGCCCATCTCCAAAATCAGGGGATTCAAATGTTCAGCCTGAGCCGCCATGATTTTTTGACCGGTGGCCTGACTGCCCACAAAAGCAATCATATCGACCGCAGCCGCACTCAGAGCCGCTCCAATTTCAGCGGCTCCATAGATCGGCTGTAAGAGCTGCTCGGGCAAATACGTATTCAGTAATTGCACCATTAATTGAGCGGTCAACGAAGTATGCTCGCTGGGCTTATAGATCACGCTATTGCCTGCAACCAGGGCCGGAATCAGGGCATTAAGACTCAGATTGACGGGGAAATTCCAGGGTGTGATCACGCCGACGACCCCACGGGCCAGATAATGCAGCTCTGACACCCGACCGGCTTCAGTGTGGCTCTCAGGGGCCAGCGTATGCTGGACCTCAGACAGAATCGTTTCGCGGGCATGTTGTAGTGAATACTGTGCTTCGCCAATCCCGGCGCTGACAGGCTTGCCCATTTCCTGAGAAATCAAGCGTCCTAGCTCGTGGGCGTGGTTTTCGGCATGGCTCAGGGCCTGCTTTAAGGTTTCAATCCGCTCAGCCAGGGGCTGCCTGGCCCAGGTTTGCCCTGCTAGTTTAGCCTGAGCTAAAATCTGAGGCAATTGCGCAACCGGAGTCAGCGCCACATGCCCAATGACGTTTTCGTTGGCGGGGTTAATCGAAATAAGAACTTGTTGATCTATTTGGTATGACATGTGTCGATACTCCTTCAGATGAGTTATAGATCTAGCCTAGCTGATTCCCCCTGACAAGAGAAGCCCTGTCAAGCGATTTTGAACCGCAGAGAATAGCAAAAGACCCCCAGCGGATACTGGCGCACCAAAACCGGCCTTTGTTTCGCAAAACAGTGTTGTGCTTGCAGTCCTTAGAGCGGTGCGCCAGCTTCAATCCACCTGGCCAGGGTTTCACGCTCGGTATCGGTCATCTGGGTGATATTATCTGGAGGCATATTTTTACTGGTGATTGCACGTGCCAGAATCCGGTCAAGCTGAGTTTTGATTTGCTCAGGGGTGTCATAAAAAAAACCACCTGCAGGTTGAAAAAAGCCAGGCTGGGTCGGAGTTCTGGAGTGACACGATTTACAGCGCTGATCCAGAATGGCTTTGGCGGTTTCAAAGGCCACGCCCTCGGTGGATGCCGTGGGCAAGGGGCTAGCCATAGATGCAAGCGGGAGTGGCGTTGGGGGAGAGCTTGGCGTCACTAAAATAGGGCTCGGACTTGCCAGAATAGGACCTGGGCTTGCCACTCCTGTCGCAACAGGCACAGGCGTTATGGTTTGAATTGGAGCTGATGGCAGTGCCGAAGCGACACTTTCGCTGACGGGTGGAGCCTCCAAAGGCCCTTGACAAGCAGTCAGCAGTGAGAGGGCGCAAAAGACAAAAACTATCCGATTTACTTTTTTCATTCTGACTATTCCTTAACAAACAATTTTAGAGCGCGTAACAACAAAGTATTGTTCAATCTGATCAGGGCTGAAATAGCTCCAACTTGAGTCAAGTCATTGACGATTAAAAAAGACCTCAATACACCCAGAAATAACGTAGGAAGCCTCTTTTCATCTGGTAAATACTCTATCATAAGATACGTTTTCAAATTCGCCATCTAAGCCGACTTTTGCCCTGAAGGCTGAACTCACCTGGCCCCATTCAAATATCCTCGTACAAGCGTTCAAGCAGATCGGAAATTGAGGAAGCGATTAAGCAAGGCATATAAGATTCCTGGGGAACCGCATCCCAGTGAAAAAGCTGGTTTTTATTTGATTCAGCAACACCGAGCATTAAAGGACAGTTAAAACCATGAGTACTACCTATGGTAAGATATTTGGTTATTTTTTCAGGATGCCAGCCTGCATAATAGGGCTCCAAGAAAGC
>JBBKWI010000160.1:0-17574 GCA_037968875.1 Candidatus Sericytochromatia bacterium
CTTCCCAACCCCTGCTGAAAGCGGGATTCCTGAGCTGCCAAGCCCAACACCCACACCGATCCCTTCTGTCGGACCGACCCCGATTAATCCGAATCCAAGTGGGACGCCAATTCCGGCCAATGCAGATCGTGTTGCAGAGACCGAGCTTTCTCCCGAATTGCAAAAACTCAAAAAAGATGAAAAATTTGCTGCGCAATATGTTTTAAAGCAAATGCAAGATCAGGGTGTCGACGTCTCACAAGTGACTGAATTGCCACCGGGCTTTGAGTCCTGGGCTGATTATGCAAAATTTGTAGGTCCAGCTTACGAAGCCGAGGCCAAACGCCTGGGTCTCTTGCCCAATAACACAGGTAATGTCCCCGAAGCGGGCCTTTTGCCTGATCCAGGTACAGATGCGTCCGGCGATCCGTCATCAACAGGTTCGAATAATGGCGGAAACGGCAATGGCGGGGGATTCCGGATCCCCGGTTTCTCAGGTCTCAATGACAGCAAGATTGAGACGCCTGATCTAGAGCCGCTCTCTAGACCCGGGATTAAAAACCCTTTTGCTGATCCCAAAGCTTTAGAGGATGATCCTTTTTCAGGTTTGGATAAGAAACCCAATTTATCGGGGAGTACAGGATCTTTGACCCTGCCCACTCCTAAGCCAATTAAACTGCCGATCTACCGTACCTCTGATCTCGGAGCCCTGGCCTTTATTGGTTTTGAATATGACGGCCACGAGTTTAAATTGGACTGGTCACCTCAGGCCAAAGCTGCCGACAAAAGAGTCGCTGTGAAGTACTTCCCCAAAGGGAATGCGGGCCAGCAACTCAGCTTTGAGATGCCCTGGCGTGGGGAATGGAACGGCGAGAACAAAGACTCCCTGGTGCAAGAAGCGTTGCAAGGTTATCTGAACCGCAAAAAAACTGCTTATCTGCTGTTTAGTCCGATGGCAGATCGCTTATTGGCATTTGGCACTGCAGGCTTGTTTATCACCTAATTTGCAGGCTCTCGCAAAGTCTTGCCGGGCTTCAATGCATTTATCTAGTAGGCTATATGCCAACCCTCGATTACTTAAAGCATTGGCTGAATTTGGTTTGAGCTTAATCACCTGGCTAAAGTCATAGATTGCTTTATAATACTCTTTTTGCTTGTAAAAATTCAGCCCCCGTTGAAACCAGGCATCGGAATTCGTTTGCTCCAAATTAATCGCCTGGGTTAAATCCGCATGGGCTTTGCTATAGTCTCCACTCAGTTGATAAATCTTGCCACGTTCTAACCAATAGCTCACTTTTTGAGGAGCAATTTTCAGACCATTTTCCATTTCACTGAGGGCTTCTTTATATTTTTTGAGCGAACTCAACAGTTGACTACGAAAGATACGCATCTCACTTTGATCAGGGGCTAGCTCAACAGCCAGACGGCTGTCTTCAAGGGCTTTCTCGGGTTGTTTCAGCGTTTTATAAATCAGTGCCCGATTGAAATAAGCTTCGGCATCGGTGGGTTGTCGTTTCAAAAAATCGTTATAATCATTGAGGGCTTCTTTGTATTTTTTGAGATTGACAAAAGCCGCTGCCCGATTAAAGCGTGCGGTATCGTTGTTGGGATAGGCTTTGAGACAGATCGCGTATTCATTAATCGCCTGGGCATACTGGCTTTTGGCCAGGCTTTGATCTGCCTGCGTGCAAAGATCGGCTGCTTGAGCTGCTGATAGATGGAAGCTAGCAGCAAGTATTACCGCACCGGCACTCAATTTTATGAAGAGCTTTTGTGTTCCTTTAAACTGTATCGTGTTCATGCTGAGTCACTCCTTTTTCGATCGATCGTACCATAAGTTGTTCTTTTGAATCCTTTTGAAGGCTTACGCTCAGGCTTAGATACCATCAGTTAAAGTAAATAAATTAAAAATCGAATGAAATTTGCCGTTTAGAAATAAAATCAAGTTTAAAATTGTGAATTTTTGCTTAACTTAGTAAAAAATTGTTTAAATGCATTACAATTAAAGAAAAATAAGTCAGAGAAAAATAAGTTGCGAATGCCATTCCGCTCATCTAGCACCGGGAGTCAGGCTCTCCAGAATGTGCATTAAATGCTATTAATTGAGGGGCTTTCCAAAGCGTTTCAAATCACCGTTGCTAAGCAATGACAAATCACGCCGGGCTTAAGTATTTGTGCTTATGTGCTTTGGCAGATACCATTCAAAATTCTCCTTAAAGTAGGCAACATCGTTGTCTGAACTTCACTCGATTGTGTCCTGTTTCAGTATTCTTGCTGATATCTATCGCTTTCAGGCAGTCAATTCTTGATCCAGATCAAATTTTAAAACGATCACAAACAAACAAATAGCTATTTCTCCTCAATGTCTCTCTGCGGCGTTTGAATTAGACTAAGACTGAGGTTTTTTATGTTAGCTGAAGAGACGTCAACAGCCTGCTTACATTGTCTGCAACCGGTTCTCGAAAATGAGGCCTTCTGTTGTTCTGGCTGTGAAATGGTCTATGGCATCTTAAATCAGCAGGGGCTGGGAGATTATTATCAGTATCGCGGTCAGATTGAGCTTCTACGCGCGCCCGCGCCCGTTCGCGAAGCAAGAGAGTCTCTGGATTGGGCCAATAGCCTGACAGAGCGTGAGCTGAATTTTTATCTGGAAGGCGTACATTGCAGTGCTTGCGTCTGGTTAGTGGAAAAACTCCCGACGCTTTTAGCCGACGTCGAAGAAGCGCATTTGAATCTGGGAACCCAATTGCTTCAGCTCAAGCTGACAGCTGACGGCGATCTCAAAGCAGCGTTGCAGCGCCTACAAACATGGGGCTATCGTGCACGTCTGATTCGTCAGCCGCTAGAAAGAGAGACCTTTGCACGTCAGGCCCATTTCTGGCAATTGTGTCGTCTGGGAGTCGCTGCCTTTGGAGCTGGCAATCTGATGATCTTGTCAGTGGCCTTATATGCTGGTCTCAATGGCCGTTTAATTGTCTATTTTGAATGGCTGAGTTTATTGCTGGCCCTGCCAGTACTGATTTTTTCGGCCTGGCCTTTTTACTGGCAGGCCTGGCTTCAATTGCGTTATCGGCAACGGGTCTCTGTCGATCTACCGATCGCGATTTCCTTGTGGCTAGGCACATTGGGTAGTATTTACAGTCTGCTCACTAGCCAGCATGAGTTGTATTTGGACTCACTCAGTATGCTGGTCTTTTTACTTTTGCTGAGTCGCTATACTCTACAGCGTACGCAACAAGCGCTGGTTCGACACGATTTGTTTCATTATTTGTACCAGCCACAGACGCTCGCTCGTTTAGAGGGGGATCAGTTTAAACAGTCCCCCTTTGAAGCGATTCAAGTCGGGGACTGTGTGCGTTTGGAGGTCGCTGAACGCATTCCGCTAGATGCTGAAGTCCTGAGTGGCAAATCCTGGGTTGACCAGGCGATCTTAACCGGTGAATCACAGGCCCTGCCTGTTTCGCCGGGTTCGCTCGTTTTTGCGGGTAGTATCAACCAAGATCAGCCCCTGATCGTTTCTGTGCGGGCAATAGGTCAGCAGACCCGTTTGGCGCAAATTATCGAAAAAGCCCGCAACTATCAGCAAGAAAAATCGCGTTTGCTCAGTATCACTGATCAGGTGGCACGTTATTTTGTCTCTGCTGTTTTGCTGACCGCAGCGGGTCTGGGGATTGCTTTATGGGCCACACCCGCGCTGGCGATCTCCCGTATTTTGGCGCTGGTGATTGTGGCCTGCCCCTGTGCCCTGGCCCTGGCCACGCCTTTGATTATTCAGATTTCGCTCAAAACGGCACTTGCCAAAGGTTTCTTTGTGCAGAATGCCGAGAGTTTTGAGCAGCTGCAGAAAGTCAAAATGGTCGTCTTTGACAAAACAGGTACCCTGACCGAAGGGCGCTTTCAGGTTTTAAAAACCGAAGGCCTCGATTCCGAATCAAAGCGCGCCTTATGGGCGCTGGAGTCTGAGTCCAACCATCCAATTGCACGCACTTTACGGCATTATTTGTTGGCATCAGGTCCGATGCTTTTGGCTGAGGTCACTGAGCTGCAAAGCTTAGTGGGGGGTGGACTAAGTGCCTGTATTCAGGGCGTTAATTGGCGCGTGCAGCCCCGTGGCCAATTTTCTCGCTTATCAGAGGGGCCTTTGGCTCAGGTTTGTTTGGATATTTTTTGTGATGGGAGCTTGCGGGCAACGCTTTATTTAGGAGATAGCCTCAAAGCTGAAGCGGCTGAAACGGTCGCTACTTTACAAGCGGCGGGCTTAGCGATTTATTTGCTCTCAGGCGATCAAGCAGACGCTTGTTTGCAAGTCGCTCATGCGCTAGGCATCCCTGAGTCTCAGGTGCTTTATTGCCAAAGCCCTGAAGCCAAAGCGCAATTTTTGGAGCAGCATCCGCTGGCCATGATGGTGGGCGATGGCATTAATGATTTGCAGGCCTTGTCTAAAGCACGCGTTGGGGTCTCTGTACAGGGTTCAGCCGAAGAAAACTTGCAATTGGCAGACGTCTTTTTGGCTGATAGTCTCAAGGCCTTGCCTGCCTTTTTCAGACATGCGCGTCTGACTCGCCGTTTGCTTTACAGTGCGCTGACTTTTTCACTGCTATATAACCTCGTGGCAGTATCTGCAGCGATTGGGGGCTATATCTCCCCGCTGGTGGCTGCGATCGTGATGCCGATTTCGGCTTTGACGGTCTTTTTACTTGCACTCTGGGGAGGTCAACGCTTGTGTCGATTTTAATTTTATTTGTACCGATGGCGATCGGGATCTCATTGGTTTTCTTACTGGCTTTTATTTGGGCTGCTCGGCAGCGTCAGTTTGAAGATCTGGAAACTCCCGCTCATCGAATTTTGTTTGATGATTAGAAAGGAAAAAAAATGATTGCGAACCCTTCCATAAATCAGCCTTTGTCCGATCAGGACGGCGTGATGGAAACTTTTACTTATGACGATCGCATTGTGCGCTGGTTTGCTTATGCCACGATGGCCTGGGGACTGATTGCCTTTTTAGCAGGCTTGATCATTGCTTTTCAATTGGCTTTTTGGCCCTTGAATCTGGATATGCCCTGGATGACTTTTGGTCGTTTGCGTCCGCTGCACACCAATGCAGCCATTTTTGCGTTTGCTTGTAATGCTGTGTTTATGGGGATCTACCATTCTACGCAGCGTTTATTAAAGGCCCGAATGTATTCGGATTGGCTCAGTCAAATCCACTTTTGGGGCTGGCAACTCATTATTGTGGTCGGTGCGATTACGCTCTTGATGGGCTATACCACGGGTAAAGAGTACGCTGAGCTAGAGTGGCCGATTGATATCGCGATCACTGTAGTTTGGGTGGCCTTTGCGGTGAACTTCTTTGGCACTCTCTTCAAGCGTCGAGAACGTCATATTTATGTGGCGATCTGGTTCTACATCGCGACGATTGTAACCGTGGCGATTTTGCATATTGTTAATTCACTGGCCCTGCCAGTTAGCTTTTTACAGTCTTATCCGGTTTATGCTGGCGTACAAGATGCGCTGGTACAGTGGTGGTATGGCCACAATGCAGTGGCTTTTGTACTGACGACTCCCTTTCTGGGGCTGATGTATTATTATGTGCCGAAGGCTGCCAATCGACCGGTCTATTCGTATCGCCTCTCAATTATTCATTTCTGGGCGCTGGTCTTTATGTATATCTGGGCTGGGCCACACCATTTATTGAATACAGCCCTGCCTGAATGGGCTCAGACGGTAGGCATTGTTTTTTCGATTATGCTTTGGGCCCCTAGCTGGGGCGGCATGATCAATGGCCTACTGACTTTAAGAGGTGCCTGGGATCGCCTACGCACCGAACCGGTTTTAAAGTATTTTGTGGCTGCATTAACCTTTTATGGCATGGCCACGTTTGAAGGCCCTTTGCTTTCGATCAGAGCCGTTAATGCCCTGAGTCATTATACCGACTGGACGATTGCGCACGTACATGGGGGCACTCTCGGTTGGAACGGCTTATTAACCTTTGCGATTTTGTATTATTTGGTGCCCCGTCTCTGGAATACCAAACTGTATAGCAATAAATTAGCTGATGCCCATTTCTGGTTGGCCGTCTCAGGTACTGGCATCTATATGTTGTCGATGTGGGCGGCTGGGATCACTCAGGGTCTGATGTGGCAGGCACTCAATGCCGAAGGCCAGTTGACCTACCCTGATTTTATTGTGACCGTGACCCGAATCGTGCCCCTGTATTGGGTGCGCGGCATTGGCGGCACCTTGTTCCTGCTTGGTTTTCTGGTGATGCTCTGGAATATGTATAAAACGATTCAATCCGGTCAAATTGAAACCCCTAAAGTGCGTCAGGGACGTCGTTTGGTCCCTCTTGATCGCTTGGGTGCAGACCATATGGGCGATCAGCCTCACCGGGTCTTAGAAGGTTTGCCGATGCTGTTTTCGGTCTTAACGGTGATTGCGGTGCTGATTGGCTCGGTGATCTCAATTATTCCGGCCTTAACTGTCCAGGAGTTTTTACCCGCCGACAAAACCTATCGACCTTATACGCCACTGGAACTCGCCGGGCGAGACATCTATGTACGTGAAGGCTGTTATACCTGTCACTCCCAAATGATTCGGGTCTCTTTAGACGAGACCATGCGTTATGGACCTCCCAGCAAATTGGCTGAGTCACAATATGATCGGCCTTTCCAATGGGGATCAAAGCGTACGGGGCCTGATTTGGCCAGAGTCGGTCAAAAATATCCAGATATGTGGCACTACCGCCATATGAATAATCCCCGCGATATTGTGCCGCAGTCGATTATGCCCAATTACCCCTGGCTCTTAAGCGATTCGCTGGATTTTGAGGCCCTGGGCAATAAATTGCAAGTGATGCAAACCCTGGGTGTTCCTTATTCTGACGCTGAAATTATAGGAGCGAGCCAACAAGCGCAAGAGCAAGCTGCGGGTGTTGCGGCCAGATTGCGTGAAGGTGGCGTTACGGATCCTGACTTAGAAACAAAAGAGATTTTGGCTCTGATTGCGTATTTACAACGCATGGGTCAGAAAGAGAGTGTACAACCATGAAGCAAGAAGTATTGGCCTATTTCCATATGCCACAACTGAGTCTGCTGGGTCTGTGGATCTTTGTTATTTTCTTTGTTTTGATGCTGGGTTGGGTTTTTAGCCGTCTTCGCCGGCCCTTGTATCAACATTTGGCTGATTTGCCTTTAGGAGAGGACACATGAGCAAAAGCTTTGAAGAACAACAATTAGAGCGACCTGATATCAAAGGCCTGGATCCGATTCTAAACGAGCCGATCTTAAATCACGAATACGATGGGATCGAAGAATTGGACAATCCCCTACCGAGTTGGTGGGTGAAGACCTTTTATTTAACAATCGTTTTCTCTGCAGTCTATTTGTACTATCACAATGTGGTCGGCGGGGGCACCCGTGGGCATCAGGCTTATATGCAAGAGTTGACGGCTTATCAGACGGCTGAGTACCAAAAAGAGCAAGCCCAGATCAAAGCTCTGGATCCCGCTGTTTTACAGGACCAGATTATCAAGCCAGCGGCGGTCACTGGCGGGGCTACGCATTTTGCTGAGCGTTGCGCAGCCTGTCATGCTGCCGATGGTGGGGGTGCCATTGGCCCCAACCTGACCGATAAAAACTGGTTACACGGGGACGGTACACCGATTGCTGTCTACAATGTAATCAAGAAAGGTGTGCCAGAAAAAGGCATGCCGCCCTGGGGCAGTATTTTTGACCCGGATCAAATGATCGAAGTCACTGCCTATGTCATGTCACTCAAAGGGACCGCACCCGCCAGTCCCAAAGCGGCAGAAGGAAAGGAGTTTTCCTAGTTTAAAATGAGCTTACAAAGAGAATTACCGATTGAACGCCTGGCTTCAGTAGATGAACAAGGCAAGCGCGTCTTTTTATATCCTGCGGATGTGAAAGGTGTCTATCACCGTTGGCGCAAAATTGTGCATTGGGTGCTGCTGGTCGTGTTTTTGATCCTGCCCTGGATTCAGATCAATGGTCATCAAGCCTTATTGCTAGATATCACTCACCGTCGATTTTCGATCTTCGGTCTGGCATTTTGGGCCCACGATGCGCCAATGCTTTTGTTTGTTTTTGGAGCGGTGTTTGTCGGGATCTCTTTGACTTCAGCGGTCTGGGGCCGACTCTGGTGCGGTTGGGCTTGTCCCGAAACTGTTTTTACAGAGTCGGTCTACCGCCAGATCGAGCGCTGGATCGAAGGATCTCATGTGCACCGTAAGCGTTTAGCGGCAGCACCCTGGGGCCTCAAAAAACTGGCTTTGCGCTCTGCCAAATGGCTGGCTTTTTTGGCGGTTACGCTGGTGATCACCCATAGTTTTATGGCCTATTTTATTGGCACCGACGCCTTAGCGCAGATGATGCAACAAACCCCATCTGAAAACCCCTCTGCTTTTGGCACGATGGCTTTTATTACAGCTACTTTGCTGTTTGCTTTTGGCTGGTTTCGGGAGCAGTTTTGTATTATTGTCTGTCCTTATGGACGGATGCAGTCGCTGCTGCTGGATCAAAGTTCTCTGGTGGTTGCTTATGATCCCAATCGCGGAGAACCGCGTCGCGGGCCAGAAGTCCCTCAAGCAGAGCAAGGCGACTGTATCAATTGTTATCGCTGCGTCGATGTCTGCCCAACCGGTATCGATATTCGTCGGGGTTTGCAAATGGAATGCATCGCCTGCACAGCGTGTGTCGATGCCTGTGATGATGTGATGCGCAATATCAATCGTCCGGAAGGGTTGATTCGTTATACCACCGAGAATGAACTCAATCACAAACCCAATCAGCATTTCAGATTGCGGGTGATATTACTCTCAGTTGTTTTGCTTGGGATCCTGGGGGGATTGGGCTATGTCTTGCTGACACGCCCTCCGATTAAGGCAACTTTGTTTCATGCCTCTGGCGCCCCTTATCAGGTGATTCAGCCGGGTACCGCAACCAGCGAAGAACTGCTTAGCAACCGCTATAATTTGTTATTGTCCAACTATACCTTTGAGACGGGTGAAGTCGAAGTCTCTGTTGACAATCCAGCTGTGAAAATTATTTCTCAATCCAATCCTTTGCAACTCAAAGGGGGCGATGAGCAAAACATTGGTTTCTTTTTCACTTTTCCCAAATCTGTGCTGGAAGCAGGTCGTCGCCGGATTACCGTGACGATCAAAACCCGTTCATTGGAATCGGGTTGGCAGCGTGATTTGCTGCAGGAGGTGCCACTTGCCGGACCTTTCTGATCCCCTTGCACTCGTCAATATAGCCCAGCAATATACGCCGCTGGCGTTGCCTATATTGGTTTTTATTGCCAGTTTGTTGGGCTCTATGCATTGTGTTGGCATGTGTGGCGGCATTGTCTGGGCCTTGCCTGCCGAGCGCTCAGCCCATGTGGCTTATCATGGGGGACGTTTGGTCGGTTATCTGAGCCTGGGTGCCCTTGCTGGTTTGCTGGGTGAATATCTGCTGGCCGGTGCTGTCTGGTTATCATGGCTGGCAGCGGGTCTAATGGCTTTGGCTTTTTTCTATAGTGCTTATCGTATCTGGCAGGGCAAGTCTTTTCATCTCAATTTACCCAAGTGGTTTGCTCAACCTTTGCAATCGACCTTGTTTAAAAGCTTGCAGGGCGCACAACAGCACAAATATCTGGGCGGAGCCGTTGGGGTGCTTACCGTCTTCTTGCCGTGCGGTTGGCTCTATACTTATATCCTGGGCGCTGTTTTAACGGGCTCGTTTTGGGGCGGAGCTATTTTCTTGTTTGCTTTTTGGCTAGGCACCTTGCCCTTGCTCATTTTTGGCTCTCAAATTGTCAAACGCTTGCGTCGACCCGAACACCAGCACGAACGTCGCTGGGTGGCTATCTTGTTTTTGCTGATCGGGGTTTTAACGATTTATAGCAAAGTCCAACACCCACTGCCTGTTTCAGCACGAGACCTGAATTCAGAAACCAAAATGGAATGCCATGAGTGATTGGGAAAAGAGGTTTTAATGGTTACCGTACCACGTTTACGTCCTCGTTTTCGGGCGGTCGTTCCCTGTCATCCAGATAGAGCATTGGCCAACTTTGAGCAGCGTTTACAGCAGCCTGACTGCCAGTTTACAGGTTCAGTTCGCAGGCGGCATTTGAGTTTGACCCATCGTTCAGATCTCCAGCATACCTGGTCACCTGTTTTGAATGTGGATGCAGAACCGCTGGGGCCCGCGGCAGAGTTTTCAGAGCTGCAAATGGGCACTCTCTTGCGTGGTCATTTTGGTCCGCATCCCAATCTCTGGACTTTGTGGGTCGCTTTGTATGCCGCCTTTGCCTTTTCGGCGCTGTTTATGGCAGTGCTGGGCTATGCACAATGGATGTCAGAGCAAGATCCCTGGGCTTTGATCGCTTTGCCAGTGGCTGCGCTTGCGATTGGCTTATTGTATACTTTGGCCAGACTCGGTCAACAACGGGCGCAAGCACAGATGCAGCAATTGCAAGATTTTTTTGATGTATTGACCTGTGCTCAGGAACTCATCTCTATCAAAGAACATTTGCCACAGGCCACGAGGCCTGTTCGTTTGCAGGGAGCTTGTTCTCTCTGTCAGCGGGCTTGCGAAGTCCGTTCTATATTCCCAGAACAGCAGGATCACAATGAATGAATTAAGTGTAGAGCTCTTAGACCAATTAAGCCAAATTGATCTCTTTGCAGGTCTTTTAACGACAGAGATTCAAGAAATCTTAGCTTATGCACGTCCCCTCACTCTGCAGCCAGATGCCTATTTTTTTCAGCAAGCCGCTCCGGCCAAAGCGCTGTATATCTTATTAGAAGGGCAGCTTAAAGTCACGCAACTGACGCCCGATGGTCAACAAGTGGTGATGCGAATGGTCAACTCGCTTGAGATTTTTGGCTGTGTTGCTGCTCTGAGTGGAGGAGAATATCCTGCTTCAGCTCAGGCCACTAAAACTTGCCAGGCTTATGCTTTACGTCAAAAAGATATTCAAATGCTCTTACCTCAGTACCCCAAAATGGCAATGAATGCTTTTCAAATCATGGTACAGCGCACCCATGAGCTTCAGGACCGTTACCGTGAGTTGGCGACAGAATGTGTGGAGCGCCGTCTGGCGCATGCGGTCTTGCGCTTAGTGGATCAAAGTGGACGCGAGGAGTCTGACAAAATCGTCCTGGATATGCCTTTATCTCGACAGGATCTGGCTGAAATGATTGGCTCGACGCTCTATAGTGTGAGTCGGATCTTAAGCCAATGGGAAGGCCGGGGGCTGGTGCTGGCAGGTCGCGAAAAGCTCTCTGTCGTTAAGCCTGATATTTTGTCTCAGATCGCAGAAGCGCAAATCTTCTCTGCTGATCTCAAAAATGCCCCGATTTAGTCTTTGCTCTGCGACAAAGACACAGCGACTGAAGTTGATTAGACTTAATCAAAAAGGAAATCGAACTCATGACAAAATCAAGACCGCCAGAATCTCCTGAAACAGCTTCAATGGAGACTTGGGTTGCTCCGCTTTGGAGTATTGGCTTTCGGCCCTTCTTTTTAGCGGCGGGTTTCAGCAGTGCTAGCTTTCTTTTGCTCTGGCTGCTGATCTTTAGCGGTTCGCTGTCTTTGCCGTTGGGCATCCCCTGGCATGCCCATGAAATGCTATTGGGCTTTTGCTCTGCTGTACTGGCCGGCTTTATACTGACCGCCACGCAAAACTGGTCTGGAAAGCGGGGCTTACATGGACGTCCGCTCCAGCTCCTGGTTGGAATCTGGCTGATTGGGCGTCTGGGCATGTTGATGCCCTGGCCTATCCTTGCTGCCAGTCTGGACTTGCTCTTTGTGCCTGCTTTGATTTATGCCCTGGTTCCCTACTTAGGTGCTGCCGGTCAGGGACGTAACCGTATTTTTTACCTCTTGCTGGGCCTTCAATTCACGGGTAATCTCTTGTTTCATTTAAATGCCCTGGGTATCTATAGCAGCGGTCTACTCGGTTTGTATATCGTCTTCTTAATGTATGTGGCGATGATTGTACTGATTGGTGGCCGCGTGATCCCTGTATTTACACGCAATGCGGTTCCTGAAGCGCAGATCAAAAGCTGCAGTCGTTGTAATGTAGTCAGTATTGTTTTGCTGGTGGGCTGGATGATCGGTTTTCTGTTTGCTCCGACTTCAGTTGTTACCGCTGCTCTGGCTCTGGGCGCCGCTGCCGCCCATGCCATGCGTTTACGCAATTGGGATCCTCTGAAAACCCTGCATAAGCCGATTTTATGGGTTTTGCATTTGGGATATGTCTGGCTCGTGATCGGACTCTTTTTAGAGGGCGCCCGTTTGTGGTGGCAGATTCCTGCTTCAGCAGCTTTGCACGCTTTAACTGCTGGTGGCATAGGTGTGACCATGTACGCCATGATGACGCGCGTTTCATTGGGGCATACGGGCAGAAAGATAGAAGCTTCTCGATTGACTGTCGCAGGTTATATTTTGATCAACCTGGCGGTGCTCTTACGCGTTTTTATCCCCTGGCTCTGGCCAGCAGTCTCTCTGCACACCAATGGTGTCGCCGCACTGTGCTGGGTGCTGGCGTTTGCCTTTTATTTTGGGGAATATGCGCCGATCTTATGGCGGCCTCGCCCAGATGGCAAGGCAGGTTAAGCGAGGGGCTGGGGTTTACTTGCCTGCTGTTTAAGGCTGAGAGTAATCAGCAAAAATCCGAGCGGTAGTAACAGGCTGACACTGGCCAGGCTGAGATAATAGGAGCCCAATAGAGTCCAGCCTAGCCAGCTGCTGAACCCCTGGTACAGCAACAAGCCTTCGGAGCCCAGGAATCCACTGATGAACAAGATCAGGCCGGCATTTAAGCTGGCACCCTTGCGAAAGATCTCTGCTTGTATCAAATAAGCCAATAAGAAGATCGACAGACAGCCCAGTAAAACCAGATGCAAGTAGAAGATGATTAGCGCCCGTTGCTGAGCAGCCATACTGGCGAAAAAAGGCAGAGCGGTCAGGGCTTGTAAGACAGCCTTAGCACCAAAGCAAAGCCCACTCAAAAGCAATAGTCGTCCGGGCCAGTCTGACAGAATTTGGCCTTTGAGCAGCCCTTGAAACCAGCTTTTAAACTCACTGGAACGCCCCAGACCAATCAAGCTCACTATTTGCAAACCTGCGCCAAGTGCGCCGATGAGATAGACCCAGAGTGGCGGTTCTAGCCACAGGGCCGAAAGTGCCAGCGTGGGCCAGACACTCCAGTAAAAACAACGCACGGGGATTCGCCACTGGCGACGCTGGAAACCTGTGCGCGACTCTAGCAAGCGCAAGCCGAGTGCTGAGCCCCCCAGCATAAACCAGCCATTGTATTGAAAATGCAGATAAAAGTAGATCGAAAGATAATACGGGGCCGTTTTGCCGAATTTAAGCGCTATAATCGGCCCCAATGACCAGGGCCCAAGTGAAGAGAGGACCATAAAAAATAATCCTGCTGCCAGCAGCTGGCGCGAGAGACTGAGATCGCGGGCGGTGTCTCGTCGCAAATAATAGGCCAAAGCATAAGAGCAAAAGAGAAAGAGGGTTGAAAAAATAATCGAGACCATAGCATAACCCTGAATCGGAAAGCTAAGTAACATGCCCAGTACACAAATTTGAGAAAGCCAGAAGATGATTTGATAAGGCCGACGGGAGACTTCAGCAGCGAGAAATGCTCGGGGCAGAGCAATTGCCAGCACTGCATGCATCCAGCCCAATAAAGCGACATGTGAGTGTGCATGCAGAAAAAAAGAATAGTTGAGCCCAGGGGTTGGTTTAACGAATTGCCAGCGCATCAATAGCCCCAGGCTTTGGATCACAAAAAAGAACAAGAGAGCAGACCCCAATTGGGCACGGGGCCAATCGTAGACCAGGCCGCTATCTTTTTTTATTTCTTGAGCGGGGTTCATGACTGCAAGCACTTCTTTCTTAGTAAAAACAAAGAGCCAAACTGAAGCTGAGACAAGCAAAAAATAAGGCAAAACCAGCCAATAATAATTTTGAACTGTGGCGTAATTCCATAAATACGGCCCCAATCAGCAGGGCTTTCAGACAGGCAATCCCTAATACCAGGGGGGTGCTTAATGCCAATGGTTCAGTGCTTTCTGCTAAAGCGTAGCTCAAACCAGTCAGTGCTAATAAGCTGATCCAGATGCCATTGAGCAGTTTTGTTGATTCTTTTGGATAGATTAAATTCACCTTACCATGACCTCGCAAAATAAATAAGTGGGAACAAAAACACCCAAATCAGATCAACCAGATGCCAATAAATAGCGCTGGCTGACAGGCTATTGTGTTGCTCGTCTGAAAGCGTCTTGACCGGGAGTGTCCAGGCCAGATAAAAGCAGAAATAGACGCCCAGAGCCACGTGTAGATTGTGTAATAGCGTCAGAAAAAGATAATAAAACCAAAAATGATTGGTAGAAAGCGTGATTCCGGCTTGAAAGATATGCAGATATTCAATACTTTTGATGCCCATGAAAACCAGACCACTGAACCCTGTCAGTAGCAGCCAATACCTCGTGGCTTTCCCTGCTCTGGCGGCATGTACCGCCCGTGCGATCATCCAACTCCCGGTCAGCAAAATGAGCGTGTTTAGGGTGCCCAGAGCGGGGTGCAGTTGGCGTTGTGCAATTCGAAAGAGCTCACCTTCTGAGCGGCTTAACCAGGCAAACCCCATAAAAAAGAGAGCAAAGGTACCCATTTCGAGTACAAAGACGATCCAGACCAGTGGACCCCCCGGAAAGATCTCTCGTGCGTGCTTTTGTTCTGTTTTTTGGTCTGATGGGAAGGGACCTTCAGGACCGATTAATTGATTCGATTGCATTTGCATTCCTTGAGACTTTAAAGGTCTGTGTCGGTAAAATCTTCATTTCTGTGGGTCTTATTCGTTTGCTTACTTTCATATTAAATGGGGTTTGTCGGATCGTCTTTGTGCTGGCGCAAAGAGGCTGAGAGCTGAATGCGTTAAGCTCAACAATAAAGCAAAGTGAATACGGATTTTACTGAGCGAGGAGAGTTATTTTAAGTGCGACTTAATAATATGAGAGAGCCGATAAATCCGTTAGAAGCGGGTCGTGCTCCCCATAGCTTTGCGTGCAAAGCCTGGTTTTTGGGGCCAAAAGCTGAGAATCAACAGGTCTTTGAGGGTTTGTTATTAGATGCTTTTCGTGATTATTGTTATTGGCGACGCAATTTTCACCCTGAAGATCAGCCCTATGTGCAGGTTCTGGATCGGCTAAATCCTGATTTTCTACAGTACCAAGAGAGTTTGCGCGATCAACTTTTTGAGATGCTGTCTCAATTGAAGCAAAGTATGCCCTTTTTTAGCCCACGCTATTTAGGGCATATGGCCAAAGACATACTGACACCTGGCTTACTCGGCTATATCGCAGCGATGTTCTATAACCAAAATAATATTACGCGTGAGTCAGCCACTGTCACGACAGGCTTTGAAGCAGAAGCCATGCAAGGCCTGGCCCAAATGCTGGGCTATGATCCCCAGCGTTCCTGGGGACATTTGTGTTCAGGCGGAACCCTGGCGAATATCGAAGCGCTTTGGACTGCTCGCAATTTGGTTTTGTTTCCGTATCAATTGGCTCTGGCCAGAGAGCATGCTTCCCCGGACTTGCGACGGCAAATAAAGGTCTTCCTAAAAAGCCAGAGCTTCGATCTTGATCCGCAGGAGCTGAGAACTTCAGAGAGTCTGGCTCTATATCAGGGCATTCAAAATTTGACGGAAACCTGTTTGGAACTCAAGGCTTTACTTTCAGACTGTTCGGTAACCACTTTGGGTTTACTTGGGTTTTATCAGGCCTGCGCGAAAACAGTTCTGGGCGCCCCTCCCACCTTACGGGTGGCTTATAGCCAGAACGCGCATTATTCTTTGCAAAAAAGCCTGGGTTTACTGGGGTTAGGGACTTCCAGTGCGCTCTTGATTCCATTAGACGATCAACTACGGCTCGATCACCATGCTTTGGCTGATCGTATTGATACGCTTGATGCTCAAGATAAGCTATTGGCAGTGGTTGGCGTCTATGGTTCGACAGAAGAAGGCGCGCTGGATGATTTTGACGCATTAGCTAGCTTGAGAGATCAAACGCCGGGGAGATTTTGGCTACATGCTGACGCCTGTTATGGGGGCTATGCCCTCAGTTTAAATGCAGCCGATCGCAAGCAGGATACGTCAGCCAGTCTACACTCTTTTTTGGTAGAGCAGAGTCCCCAGGCGAGTAGCTGGGATTTAGAGCAGTGCAAACGCTGGAGACGCATTAGTCAGGCTTTAAGTGATTGTGATTCGATTGCGCTGGATCCACATAAACTGGGCTATTTACCCTACCCAGCAGGGACGATTCTCTATCGAGATCAGCGCGTTAGAGAATTGATCCATTGTGAGGCGCCTTATCTCAACAGTCACCAGCAAAAATCTGAGAATTACTGGGAAACGGATTATCCGGGGCACTATACGCTAGAAGGATCTCGCCCTGGTGCGACCAGTGCCGCTGTTTGGCTGGCCCAGCGTACTATTCCTTTAAATCGTGAGGGGCATGGCCTCCTGGTTGCCAAAACATTAGCCGGAACGGCTTATCTCAAGTCTATTTTAGAAACACGAATTCCCGAGCATTTGCCCGGCATGGCGTGTCGCTTTTTAGTTGAAAAACCAGATTTGAATTTGCTATGTTATACCTTTGTTGGCAGCTGGCAGGGACAAAAACTGAGCTTAGCTAGAATAAATCAAACCCTGAGCGAGGTTTATAAACGCTTATTGAGCCGGGAGGATTCCCAAACCCATGACTTTGTGGTTTCGATGACGCGTTTGCAAGTCGGCGTCTATACGCAAGATCAACTCAATCGTTACTGGCAGCGTTTAAGTGCCAATCAAGCAACGGGTTCTATCCTGCCGTTTTCTGAACAATCCACAGACTTCAGCAAAGCTCCGAGTCATGACACTCAAATTTCACTTTTGCGAACCGTGGTCATGGATCCGTTTTTGCCTGAGGCTCTGACACGCTCCAATGCACAATATGCAGAACCACTTGCGGAAGTCTTCGTGCGTACTCTGGCAGAACAAATTAAGCTGAGTTTAAATAAGGCATAAACCAAAAATTGATTAATATCAATTAATTAACTATTGCTTCACAAAGGACAATACGCTTGTTGCTGTTAATTTGATAGAAGTTAAATTTTTTTGGCCACTTTGGCACAGATAAGCTTAATCAGTTGAGGGTGTTTTAATCTCTTAAGCATAGCGCTGATTAAGATGGCGCTCTTTGTTACAGCGCAAAGACAAATTGCTTTTGTCTTTATATAATTAGCTTAAAGATAGAGTTTTGGAGGTTTTGATTAAGTCTCCTGGCTCTAGTCAGATCCTATTCTATGAGATACTTAATAATTACTGCTATCTAGAGGAAAATATGAGAAATATAAAAAATATGAATAAAAATTTAAGTCGTTCTTTTCAAAACAGTTTTATGGCTCTTTTATTGGCGGGAAGTTTTAGTTTGATTGGGTGTAATCCCCAGGCTGCCACTGAAAATAAGAGTGAAGTAACAGCCCATCAAGTCGCAGATATTAGCACGCTTCAGGGCGAAGAAATTGCGGTTCT
>JBBKWI010000161.1:0-25066 GCA_037968875.1 Candidatus Sericytochromatia bacterium
AAAGTGCTTTTAAGGGATTACTATGCTATTCTGACGAACTTCAATTTGAACTATTCTTAATAGAGATCTTGGCAGCTTAGCTCGCCTTAAAACTTTTCAGAAGATTCTAAATCTAACAAGTAAAACAAACATGCGCTTTCAACAGCAGTAGATTTGCTTATGAAAATATCTGAAATAGTATGAAGCGCATTATTTGTGAGCTAAGGATAGAATAATCTTTTATTGAGCTGCAACTTATGAGATTTCAAGACAAAAACATGAGAACATATCCTTTTTTAAAATAGCAGAAGATGTAGGCGAACTTGCTTAGACATTTTTAAGCTTATTTTAAGCGAGTCATCGCTTGCCGGAATCAGACTCACCAAGATCACGTAAAAAGGCGGCTTGCTGACGAATCTTCTCTTGAGAGCGAACGGCTCGTAAGCGAGATGAAAATAGCGCAACTCCACCCGCTAACAAGGCCAAAGCTGCGATAAATAACAGGATCATTGTGATATTTAGCATGCTGTGACCTCGTTGCGTGATCTCGTTCGTTAGCGGTGGTAGAGTTGGGTCCAGTGTTTGAGCGAATGAGCCAATTCAGGCTTGATTTCCTCATTCAAAAAGCGCCAGCTCCAATTGCCTTCGGCTTTGCCAGGAGTATTCATGCGACCGATATCGTCGCTAAGGCCCAGCACGTCCTGCATCGGAATGAGTGCTGTATTGGCGACAGATGCCAGGGCCAGGCGGATCATTTGCCAGTGAATAAAGCTGGCGTCGTGAGATCCCAGATAAGAGAGGGCAAAGGTTTTGACTTTGTCAGAGCGACTGGCAAACCAGCTAACACTGGTTTGGTTGTCATGGGTGCCTGTATAGACGACGGCATTCTGAAGGTGGTTATGGGGCAAAAATGCATTGGCTGAGGTATCATCAAAAGCAAATTGCAAGACCTTCATGCCTGGGAAACCAAAGCTATCGCGTAGGTCTTCAACGGGCGGGGTGATCACGCCCAGATCTTCAGCGATGAAGGGCAAATAGCCCAGTGATTTTTGCATGGCGCTAAAGAAAGCCTTGTGTGGGCCTTTGACCCATTTTCCATTGATCGCGGTTTTTTCGTCGGCAGGGACTTCCCAGTAGGCTTCGAAGCCTCTGAAATGATCCAGACGTACGATATCGACCAGGGTCAGCATGATCTTGAAGCGCTCGCTCCACCAGGCATAATTGTCTTCGGCCATGGCATCCCATTTATACAATGGGTTGCCCCAGAGTTGGCCAGTTTCAGAAAAGTAATCTGGCGGCACACCGGCGACAACGGTCGCTTTGCCGCTGCTGTCAAGCTGAAAGAGATGCTGGTGGGCCCAGACATCAGCGCTATCATGCGCCAGGAAAATCGGCATATCGCCGACAATTTGGATGCCGTTTAAGCGGGCAAAAGAGTGTAATTCGGTCCATTGCTTATAAAACAAATACTGTAAAAATTTATGGTAATAGAGGCGATCAGACAATTGTTCTTCAGCATGGGCCAGAGCTTCAGCGTCGCGACGAACCAGAGCCGGGTCCCAACTGGTCCAGCTTTCACCTTTGTGGTGTTCTTTGAGAGCCATAAATAAGGCGAAATTACGCAGCCAGGTGCGATTTTGCTCACAGGTGCAAAAATTAAGAAATCGCTTCCGTTCACTGTCTTTGGCATGGGCTTTGAAATGGTCAAAAGCAGCTTCAAAAACTGTTTTTTTGGCCGCTGCGACCGCTTCAAACGCGACATGTTGGGCATCCAGTTTGGGGTAGTTTTGCAAAACCGGGCTATCGGCAGGCAAAAAGCCTTCTTCTACCAAGCGCTGCGGGCTGATCAAGAGCGGGTTGCCTGCAAAGGCTGAGAGGCAGGCATAAGGAGAATCGCCATAGCCGGTCGGGCCCAGAGGCATGACTTGCCACAGTTTTTGGCCGGTGGCTGAAAGAAAGTCGATAAAATTGTAAGCAGACTCACCCAGATCGCCGATTCCATAGGGGCCGGGAAGGGAAGTCGGATGTAGCAAAATGCCGCTAGCACGTGGAAACATAATCAATTAGATCCTTTAACCTGGCTATTTCAAAAACAGCTTATTTCCCCGAATAATAACACGATCAGAGATTTGGTTTTCAGATCAAATCTTGATTATGATAACGGTGAAGTGATATTGATGTGTATCTCAAGCTGAATGCTTGAAAACCAATCCGTCTTAGTCTATATAAGGGCGCACATTTAAACCTGGGTATTCACGGGTTTTACGTGTTTTAATGCTCAACTCTTGGCTCCAGGCTCGGCGAAAATCTTGAATTTGTTTGATTAAGCTCTGAATATCAGCTTGCTGGGGCTGCTGAAAAGCTTGCGAAACTATCTGAGCCAGTGCTTCATGGCTCTGAAGTAGATTCAGGTAAGCCGAATCGTTAGACTGCCCATAGACCTGTATCAAATGGCTCAGCATCTGGTGAACTTGCGTGAGTCCCTTTTTTTTGATGCTCAGATCACTGGCCAGGGAGAGGGCCTTCAAAATCTGGAGCATGCGCTCATAGAGCATCAACGAAAGTCGAGGTACAGAGCTGTTTTCGACCAGATTTTGCTTGTAAATACTTTCTGCATTTTCGGGTTGCTTATCCATGACAGTCCTTGTTAAGTGATTGTCTTTAGCTTACCATTTAGGCTTTTTTTTAGGCAAATGTAAGCCAGGTAGCATAAATTTAGGGACCAGGCAGTGTAGAATCGGGGGAAATACTCATAACTTAGCCACGGGGAGCTTCGTGCTGAGTAGTCACCAAACAAGGTTGGAACCATGGAAATTAATCTCGACAACGACAAGGAAGCCCGTGAGCAAATTATTCGACAACGGGTGATTTTAAATGATCTAGTGTTAGCTGATGAAACTTCGGCCCCTGCCATTGCTGCGGAACTCAAACAAGCGATTAATCAGCTCAAAGGGGAGTGCTATGATCTGGAGACCGGCGGCGTAAAATATCATGAAATGAAACAGTCCGAAGCTTTTGCTGCCTATTGCCAAACGGCTGCCAAGCTCAAGAGTTTTGATTTGCATTCTCTCGAAACCCAGGAAGAACGCCTGGCTTTTTGGATCAATATCTATAATGCCTTGACCGTTCACGGGATTGCCGAATTGGACGTTGAAAACTCCGTTAAAGAAATCGGATTGGGTACTTTTTTTGGCCGCGTCTGTTACCAGATTGGGGAAGCCTCTTACAGCCTCGATGATATTGAGCATGGCATCTTGCGCCAAAATCAAAAAAAGCATTTCTTCGCTCGCCGCATGTTTGGCTCTCAAGATCCTCGTCAGGCCTATGTTTTGCCGGTTTTAGAGCCCCGGATTCACTTCACTCTGGTCTGTGCTTCGAAGTCTTGCCCGCCGATTGGCACCTATCAGGCTGAGCATCTTGAAAAACAAATGCGCCTGGCGGCAGGTAATTTTATCAATAGTGAAAATGTGCAAGTCGACATGGACCGCAAGCGACTCTATCTGTCTAAAATTTTCCAGTGGTACGGCAAAGACTTTGGTAAAAAAAGTGACCTGATTCGTTTTATTGCAGAGTATTTGCGTGATGAAATCCAGAAGCGCTACATTTTAGACAATCTAAACAGCCTGGGGCTCAAGTATCTACCCTATAACTGGAACTTGAATAATTAAAAGCGGTTATTGCTGGTTCATACAGCAATAACCGCTAAAAGTTTTATTTAAAGGAGCGGGAGATTTAGAGGGCACCACCCGTGCCAGAGCCTGTAAACGATCCCCGTTTCCATTGTTGTAGCTCGTTGACATTGTCTGAGAGACGCAGGGCTTCATCAAAGCTGATCAATTCTTGTTCGTAATAGCTAAACAAGGATTGATTCATGCTCTGCATGCCATCATGCTGTCCTTTGGCGATCAGACCATAGATATCATCAAGCTCGTGCTTAAAGATATGATCACGCACCGTAGGGGTCACCACCAGGATCTCATTGATCGGTACTCGGCCAACCCCGTCTTGCTTAATCGCCAGACGCTGAGCTATCGTACCGCGCAGAACGGCAGCCATTTGCTTGAGAATCTGGACTTGTTCATGTGGGGGGAAGGCGTTGATCACCCGGTTAATGGTTTGGACTGCGTCATTGGTGTGCAGTGTGCTTAACACCAGGTGGCCGGTTTCCGCCGCTTTGAGAGCCGATTCAATCGTGTCCCGGTCACGCATTTCCCCGACCAGAATGATATCGGGATCCTGACGCAGGGCGTATTTAATCGCATTGGGGAACGATGCAGTATCGTTGATTAATTCACGTTGCGTAATAATCGACCGCTTATTGCGGTAGACAAACTCGATCGGATCCTCAATCGTAATGATATGCACGTCTTTATGGGCGTTAATATAGTCCAGCATGCCGGCCAGAGTGGTTGTTTTACCTGAGCCGGTGGGGCCGGTAACCAGGATCAGTCCTGTACGTTCTTCGGTGAATTTCCTAATTTGTTCAGGCAAACCCAGATTGTCCAGATTAGGTACATTGATCGGGATCACGCGTAAAACGGCGCCAACGTGGCCTTGCTCCATAAAAATATTGACCCGAAAACGGGCCAGGCCCGAAATCATAAAGGAAACGTCCATCTCTTGCGCTTTTTCAAAAGCATCACGTTGGGCGTTTGAGAGCATTGAATAGAGGGTGCGCTTGGTATCTGCGGGTGTCATTGGCCGCATTTCTGTCGGAACAATCCGGCCGTCGATGCGCAACATCGGTGGAGTGCCCACTCGGATGTGGATGTCTGAAGCCCGTTTTTTAACAGCTACGCGTAAAAACTCATCTATATTCATGATTAATCCTCTCTATACTCTGCTATGGGCCAGGGGCTGACCCACGATTTTACTTAAGACAGGGAGCTGCCTAAACAGGGTACGGATATCTTCAGCGCGCGAAGCATCCTGGTTCCAGACGGTGACTTCCTGGCCAAATTCGTCTTGCAAATGAATTTCCAAGGCAATCTCTAGCGGCTGATAGCCACGTTCTTCGGCGGAGGTCGTGTCGCCTTCACCTTCATAACCCGTGGCAAAGCGATTGATCATCGAAAAGTGGGAGATTTTGTGTACATCTTTGGCATCGACCTGATGATAGGTTGGGTAAAAGCCAAAGCTTAGCAGACGGGTATTGGTCAAGACCCGCAAGTCCAGCGAGCCAAAGGGGGAGCGCTGGGCTTCAGTCTGAGTTTCACTGCTTTGCAATTGAGAAAAATGCAATAGCACATGCTCTTCAGGTTGAAAAACAGCCTTCAACGTGCGGGTGATCAGGGTCGCAATTGCCCCCATCGGTTCCAGTTGCTGAGCGAGCTCAGCCAATTGTTCAGGTAAATTTTCTACACTCATGAGATAATCTCTACGCCTCCAAGATAAGCTTGCAGGACTTTGGGTATCCGAACACTGCCATCCGCCTGCTGATAGTTTTCTAGTATAGCAGCCAGGGTCCGACCTATCGGTAGACCCGAGCCATTCAGGGTGTGTGGATAGACCGTGGGCCCGGAGGCCTCTGGTTTATAGCGCATCATGCCCCGCCGAGCCTGGAAATCAGTGCAATTACTACAAGAAGAAACCTCGCGGTATTTTGCCTGCGAAGGGAACCAGACTTCCAAATCATAGGTTTTGGCTGCATTAAAGCCCGTATCTCCTGAGCTTAAAAGCATCACCCGGTAAGGTAATTCTAGTAAAGTCAGCAAATGCTCAGCATCGGCAACCATTTTTTCGAGTTCATTGAAAGAGTTTTCAGGCTCTACAATTTTAACTAACTCGACTTTTGAAAATTGATGCAATCGAATAATGCCACGGGTATCGCGTCCGGCAGCACCGGCTTCGGCCCGAAAACAAGGGGTATAGGCTGTCAGATACTGGGGCAGCATTTCAGCGTCTAAGATCTCACCCCGATAGAGATTGGTCAAAGGGACCTCAGCGGTCGGGATCAAAAAGAAATCGCGAAAATTGACGCCAAATAAGTCGTCTTCAAATTTGGGCAAATTGCCATTGGCGGTCATGGTTTCCCGATTGACCATGAGCGGTGGGGAGATTTCCGTATAGCCCCGTTGGCTGTTCTGATCCAATAAAAAGGAAGCCAATGCGCGTTCCAGTTTAGCTCCCCAGCCTTTTTTGACGACAAAACGCGCGCCAGCTAGCTTGGCTGCTCGCTCAAAATCGAGGATGTCGAGGGCCACGCCGATTTCGTCATGTGCCTTGGCTTCAAAACCGAGCTCGGTCACCGGGCCAGAGTCACGCACAAACAGATTGTCATCTTCGCTTTTGCCTTCAGGCACAGAAGGGTCGAGAATATTAGGCAAACCAAACAAGAGGACTTCACGTTCTTCATCACAGCTTTGCATGCGTTCTTCGAGAATCTTGAGGGTTTGGCCTAGTTCACGCACGGCTTCCATCTGAGGTTCAGCATCTTGTCCGGATTTTTTGAGCTCCCCAATCGCTTTAGATGCAGTATTGCGCTCCTGGCGTAATTCATCCAGACGGGCTTGGGCTTCTCGGTGCTCCTGGTCCAGATCGAGTAATTGTTGCACGGCTAATGGATCACCCTGCCGCCGTTGTTGAGATTGAATGAGAGGTCCTGCGTCCAGACGCAGGCTTTTGAGATCATGCATGGTGCTTTCCTTTATGAACTGAGCAATGTACTAGTTTAGCTTATTTTTGTAGGGATTGACACCGAGCGATTGTCCCTGAGCTAAATCTCTGGATTTGACTCAAAACAAGATCGGTCTATTTTTCCGGCCAACAAAAATAGACCGGCTTGCAGTCTGGTTGGGAGCCAAGTCGGTATCTGTTGGAAACTGATTATACACAAAATGTTTACTTTTTTAGTGCGATGAATTTATTTTTATTAATTGCTGAAACTATTTGTTTTCAGTCTTTTTCACAGTTTTACTCACAATTTGTAACATAATTTTATGCTTTTTTTATGCTCGGCCTATTGGATCTAAGTTGGACATCAAGGTAGGATTAAGCAATAGGAAATAGGATTCATTCAAATCAGGTTTGGGAAATCTGATTTCCTTTCAATTATAAAAAGCAGACAAAAGGAGTCACGATTTATGAAACGAACCTTATTAGGGGTGGCAATGGGGGCCGCGATATTGGGCTCCGTCCTTGGCACCAATATGGCGACAGCCTCGGACCACGATGATGGTATTAGTGATTTAAAGCAAACCAATACCAATTTGACGGATCTATACGTCTTCCGCAAAGGAGAAGAATCAGTGAACTCAGGGGATGCGGGAGACCCAAATACGCTGGTTTTCGTGATGAACCTCAACCCACGCTCAGTTGCGCGTACGGAATATACCTTTAACACCAATGCCCGCTATGAGTTTAATGTCAGTCGTTTTACTGGCAATCCAGCCAATGACGCGCCGTCTTCCACGATTAGCAAAGACGCTACCTTACGGGTCGAGTTTTTGAATCCTAAGATGGGGAGTAATCAGCAAGAAATGATCGTGACTTATATCGCTGATGACAAAGAAACCAGTCTGAACTCGACGATTGCTACGGCACCGATTGTCACCACGCCTCTCTTAGCCAAAGGATCAGGAGTGACTGGCACCGTCGTTAACAAATTGGAGATTGATGGCCAGGCCGTAAACCTCTTTGCAGGTTTACGTCAGGATACCTTCTTCTTTGATGTACAGTCTTTCTTTGCTTTGCGTACAGATATCGCCAATGGTGATGGAACGATTACCAATTTTTTCAAAGATGATAACAACGCTGTCGACTTTACCCGCAACTTTAATGTGCTGTCGATAGTTGCCGAAATCCCCCGGGCGCTTTTACAAGGGGCTGGCACTGCCACGACCTTTGACGTCTGGGAAACGATTTCAATAAAACAGTAAGGAGAGAAAATATATGAAGATTCAAAAACATTTTTTAGTTGCGGCATTACTGACCAGCGCTCTAAGCGCCTGTAATGAGCAGCCGACGACACCCACGCCCCAACCGACGGTGGCACCTACATCAGCTCCAAGTACGGCGCCAACGACTCGGCCCACCTCTCAACCGACAGCGGTGCCAAGTTCAGCAGCGACGACGGCTCCGACAGCAGCGCCAACAAGCCAACCGTCTAGCAATCCGGCACCGAGCGCAACGGCCAGTGCAGTTCCGACCGCTAGTGCCAGCACACCGGTCAATACCAATGTACCTGCTCCTTTGAACTTTCGCGTGACTGAGCGCTCAAGCTCAACTATTTTTGTGACCTTTACCTTTCCCAGTTTCAGTCAGCCCAGCTCATACAATCTCTACCTTAATGGCACGCAAGTTGTTTCTGGCTTGACCAGCAATAATTATAGCTATGTGGGATTATCGCCTGACACCAGCTATAGCCTGGCTGTCGAAACCGTAACCGCAAATGGCGTCAGTGAGCGCTCCACCATCACCCAAATGAGTGCTGAATCCATCAACACTGGCAGTGGCGGCAGCGGTGGCGGTGGCGGTGGCGGCGGCACTGGCGGTGGTGCTACCACCACCGCCAGCTTCACCCAGGTCGAGCGTTTGGCACGGCCGGCAATTAATGAAGGCTTGATTCGCCAAATCAAAAATACTATCCTCAATACCTGGAATATGGTGCCTCCGTCAGCTGATTTGTCTGACGTTCAGGCTGCTGTCGATATTCGCACCGAAGCTGTTACGGTTTTAGGTGCCATTCAGTCTCAGGTTCAAATTGTACTTGGTTATACAGCGGGCCCAACGGTAGCGAATGGCAATAATGCAAATGGAACACCAGGTCACCGAACTCCTGCAGAACAGACGGCACGTGTCGGTGAATTGGCCGGAACCTTCTTGCCTGATGTGATGCGAATCGATACCACAGGCCCCAGTGGCTATGCGGCAGGCATTATGAATTTAACGACACCTCGTCCACATCGCGGCCGTCGCTTAGACGACGACGTCATGGATATCACGCTCCAGGTGCTAGTGCCTGGTGGTGCTCTAGAGCCTGAAGGTGCTGGTACTGTGATCGAAGGCGCTGAAACCGATAGTGTTGAATATACCGATACTATCGACAATATTCCTGCCGGGATTCGAATTCACGATGCTATCGTGGGAACTTTCCCTTACTTGCCTGCCCCCAACTAAATTGTTAGCTATAAGGCATTTCGCTTAACGGCAAACAAATCGTCCCACACCGGGGCGATTTGTTCTGTAAACTTCTATTGGCTCTCTTATTTCCAGGATCGCGAAAGGTCTACTCCATGACAGAAATTAGCTCTAAAAATAATCGCCGTATGTTAGCGGTCTCTGTGATAGCCCTATTGGCGACAGGGGTAGTCTGGGTCCTATCTCCAGGCTCACCACTTTGGAAAGAGCAAACAAGGCCAACCCAACAAGAGGCATTAACCAGCCCTCAGGGTGCCCTCATGACTTTACCGGAGACCTTGCCCGATCTCGTTTTACATTACCCCTTGAAGATCTGGACCGCCGCAGAAGTCAAAGAACGCATTGATCGCGAAGTGGGGACCTATAAACAGCGGGTACAAGAAACCCCTAAATTCTTTAAGGAGCATGCCTCCCTGGCTTCGGCTTATTTGCAAGAAGCCTCAGCGACCGGCGAAACCTCCTGGTATTTATTGGCAGAGCAATCGGCTCAGCGCTCGTTGGCTTTGCAAAAACAAAACCCGGAAGCCTGGCAAGTCTTGTCGCGTATAGCCCAGGCCCGCCATGATTTTGCCCTATCAGATAGCCTCAATGAAAAAATCGCAGCACTTAGCCCAGCCAATGACTCCGGTGTTTTGTCCAATCGGATCACGATTCGCATGGCCGAGGGACGTTTATTAGAGGCCCGTGAGGCAGCCCAGATGCTAGTCGAGCAAGATCCGCAATTGCCAGCCTTGACCCAATTGGCTTTGGTGCAGGCTGCCCAGGGACAAGACCCGGTGGCAGCGTCATCTTTTATTAAAGGCATTCAGCGAGAGCAAGTCGGTGAAGGCAGTGGTTCAGCCCAGGCACGGGCCTGGCTGGGGCGGATTTATGTTCGGCACGGCCAGAGTGACCTGGCCAAGCAGCTTTATCAAGAAGCCCTGCGTATTAAACCCGGTCATGAGATTGCTCTGGGTCTGATGGGGGATTTGGCCCTGCGCGAAGAACGTTTTGCGGAAGCTGCAACCCACTATGCCGCTGCCCATGCCTTCAATCAGTCTCCTCTTTTTCAGATCAAGCAAGCCCGTGCAGAGCATTTACAAGGCCAGACGGAAACTGCACTGGCTTTATTGATTGAGGCTGAAGGCGCCTTGCGACGAGAGCTGGCAGCAGATTCATTTGGACATCGCCGTGACCTGGCTTTGCTCTTAATGGATCGCATGCAAATAAATGCTGAGGCCAGTCAAGTGAATCCTGATAAAAGGACTGAAGCGACAGCGGCAGACCCCAAAGAGATTCTGAAGCTGATGCAAGCAGAATCCAAAGTCCGGCAGGATGCTGAAACCATGAATTTATGGGCCAGGGCTTTGATTATGCATGACAAATGGCAAGAGGCCCAGCAAGCGGTGCAAAAATCCCTGAATGCAGGTGCTGTCGACGCAGAGCTGATGTATCGCGCCGCTCAGATTGAATCTCATCTGGGAGCCGAGTCAACTGCAGCAGCCTATCGTCAGGCTGCCCAGCAACATGATCTGGGTTTTCATAAGAGCCCGGAGTATCGTTTGGCTGATTTACCCGTGTTTGAGGCTAAAGCGCAAACGCCGTCATAGGTGTTTAGGCATTGGAGTGCTGGATAGAGTCCGGGATCAGCCAGTCCTGACTTTTCATAAACGCTAGCAGTTTGGTCAGGCTTTCGGCTAGACTAAGTTGCTCTGTATTGAGCTCTAAGTCGGGCTGGGTCGGTGCCTCATAAGGGGCGTCAATCCCGGTAAACCCACTGATCTCTCCGCGTGCTACTTTTGCATAGAGTCCTTTGGGATCCCGTTGCTGACAAGTACTGACCGGGCAATTCAGATAAACCTCTAGAAAGCGACCGTCAGGAAACAATTGGCGTATGGCTTGCCGATCGGCAGCATAAGGCGATATCAGGCTACAGATCACTAGATTGCCTTGCTGATAAAACAATCGCGCCAGCTCTGCTGCCCGGCGGTTATTTTCGTGGCGATCTGCTGCTGAGAAGCCCAGATCCTGGCACAGGCCCTGGCGTAAATGATCGCCATCGAGCTGCATGATATGATGCTGATTGGCAAATAAGAGCTGGGCCAGGCTATTGGCAAGCGTTGACTTACCAGCTCCTGAGAGGCCGGTTAGCCAGATCACGCCAGCTGGATGGCCATTGCGCGCCGCTCTTTGCTGAAGGGAAATAGCGGCCGCGTTAATCTGCAGGGAAAGAGCTTGCTCTATCTCTTGAGTGGGCTCTTTAGCTTGTGAGCCTCTGGAGGGCGTGCGGATCATTCCTGCGGCTACAGTTTGGCGGCTTTCGGGATCGATTAAAATAAACGAGCCTGTGGACCGGTTTTGGCGGTAAGTATCAAAATAGAGGGGCTGGGCGGTTTGGATCTCGACGCGTCCAATACCATTGATGCTTAGGATCTGGTTGGTCTGGCGGTGTAGGGTATTGACGTCGACCTGATAATGGAGCCGGGTGACCCAGGCTTTGACAGTGCGGGTAGTTTGCTTGAGCCAGTAAAATTGGCCCTGTTCTAAAGGGACTTCATGCATCCAGCAGAGCATCGCTTCTAGCTCTTTGCTTTGGTGAGGTTGATTTTGAGGGCGCACCAGCATATCTCCACGTGCGATATCGAAATGATCGTTTAAGCTAATCACGACGGCCTCCCCGACGTTGGCACTACTTTGTTGGCCATCAAAGCTTTGGATGCTCGCGATCTGAGTGCTATGACCGGTGGGTAAGACACAGACATTTTCGCCGACACGGATCGACCCAGAAGCCACCTGCCCTGCATAGCCACGAAAACTGTTGTCTGGCCGGATCACACTTTGCACTGGGAAGCGAAAATCAATATGGTTGGCATCAGCGGCAATTTCGACATGCTCCAGCTTATGTAGCAAGGTGGGGCCCTGATACCAGGGCATCTGTGGGCTGCGGCGGGTTAGATTGTCGCCTTTGAGAGCTGAAACCGGGATATATTCGATATCCTGAATATCTAGCTTGGCGCAAAACTTCGCAAAATCAGCAATAATCTGGAGATAAACAGATTCAGCATAATCGACACCGTCCATTTTATTGACGGCCACAATCAAATGACGGACTTGTAGCAGCGAAAGCAAAAAACCATGTCGCCGTGACTGGGTTTGCAAACCTTTGCTAGCATCAATCAGTATGATCGCTAACTCTGACTGGGATGCGCCGGTCACCATATTGCGGGTATATTGCTCATGCCCGGGGCAGTCGGCGATGATAAATTTACGTTTCGCAGTTTCAAAGTAACGATAAGCAACATCAATTGTAATGCCTTGCTCGCGCTCGGCAGCCAGACCATCGAGCAAGAGCGCGAGATCCGGTTGGCTTGTGCCCCGTTGCAGGGCTGTTTTTTGTAGCGCCTGGTACTGATCATCATAAATCGAGCGGGTTTCATACAGTAGGCGCCCAATCAGGGTTGATTTGCCATCGTCCACAGAGCCTGTGGTGGTCAGGCGTAACAAGCTTTTTTCGGGTATTGATTCAGCCATGCTAAAAATAGCCTTCGCGTTTCTTTTGCTCCATGGCACTTTCGCTACTGCGATCAATCAGGCGGTTTTCACGCTCGGAGCGGGTGGCCTGTTTGAGCTCCGCAATGATCTCGGCTACTGTGCTGGCTGTTGAAGCGATAGCACCGGTACAGGGGATACAGCCTAGAGAGCGAAAGCGACAAGTCACGGTCTCCAGCAGGGGGGATTCACCCTTAACCGGCTGTGCCCTGGTATCAATCGGGATCAATTGTTTGCCCTGACGCACCATCGGACGTGTCTGGGCAAAATACAAGGGAACCACCGGGATCGACTCGGCCTGAATATACTCCCAGATATCCAGCTCAGTCCAATTACTTAAGGGGAAAACCCGCGCGCTTTGGCCAGGTGCGAGCTGTGTATTATAAAGCTGCCAGAGCTCTGGGCGTTGAGAGCGGGGCTCCCATTGCCCCAGCGGGTCGCGGATCGAGACCACACGCTCTTTGGCGCGTGACTTTTCTTCTTCACGACGGGCGCCCCCAAAAGCGGCGTCAAAGCCGTGTTTTTGTAGAGCATCTAGTAGCGCCTGGGTTTTTAATAATTGGCAGCAACGATCTGTACCCAATTGTTGAGGATGGCTCTCCTGAGCAATAGCAGTGACATTGCTTTCGATGATCAGGCGCAGATTTAATTGGGCGATGATTTGATCGCGAAAAGCATACATCTCAGGAAATTTATAGCCCGTATCAATATGCATTAAAGGGAAGGGGATCGCTGCCGGGTAAAAGGATTTTTGAGCCAGGCGTAGCATCGTGGAAGAGTCTTTGCCGACTGAGTAGAGCATCACAGGCTGCTTGAACTCAGCGATGCTTTCACGCAAAATATAAATGGCTTCGGCTTCAAGCTGTTTTAAATGTTTGGAAAGCGGTTTTGGGCTCATGATTCACGCTATTTCTTTGGGTTTGCCGGACTTCACTCAGGTCGTAATAGCCTCTATTCAAGCAGGCCTGAGCAAAGAAGTCAATTGATTTAAGCTGATGTAGGCTTGATTTTACTTAAGCGTTAGAGATTGTGTATGCTTAAGGCATGAATTTAGCGGCTTTCTTTTTTTCGATACTGCTCAGCCTGGCTCTGGTGCAATGCCAGCGGCCAAATGCAGTGACTGTGAAGCAAGAGAGCCCTGAGGCGACTCTCAATTCTGTGTTTGAACTGGCACGGGCCGCTCAAGTGTCGCCGTTGCATCAATTGTGTGATCCTCTCGGTCGCAATGACGGTGATACGGACTGCCTTTGCGCCCTGAGCCCGATTTATACACCCCATACTTGCTCAGCAAATAGCCACAATCGCTTGCTCCCGGCAGCCTTTTTTAAGTGCTTTGCGACCGCTGAAATCAGCGGAGAGGTCGTCTATCTATCGGAGACCGCAGCGCAGCTTCCCTTTCGTGCCAATCGGCAGTACTGTGGCTTTGCCAATGAAACCATGAATCTGATTTACGAAAATCAACGCTGGTATTTAGAGGGTTTTTGATTGTATTGGTTACTTTGAGCCGTAAGATAGACACAAGGCAGACCCAAAGCCAGCGCCAAACACGGTATGATGCATAAAAAATGAGGTGCCTGATGCGACATTTACGAACTGGACTTTTAGCGATTGGCCTCAGTTTGACGCTGAGCTTACCGGCTCTGGCAGACCCTGGAGATGGGGGGTTGATTTATTATGCTCCCGGCTTTCAATTGATCAATACGGAACCCCTGAATAGTCAAATTGCTGGCTATCAGCCTGTGAACTCGTTGTTCTGGGGCCAGGGAGGCGGGCTGCTAATGGCTTACCATCGTTTTATGATTGGGGCTGAGTTTCACTCTCTGTTTGGTCAACTTACCCAAAATGATACGGATAGCCTGCGCGTAGAAGGGACTTATGGCATGGTGCATCTGGGCTACGCCTTATTTTCATCTTCACGCTTTCAATTTTTCCCTTATATTGGTATCGGTCCAGGTCTGGTTAATCTCTATGGCTCAGATAATTTGACCGGCCTTTTAAAGGTCTCACAAGGTAGCAATCAACAGGTCAATAATTTACAGGGCGCTTCGCTACTGATGGATTTTGGAGTGGCAGGCAACGTCGTTTTGCCGATGAGCCCTGAAAATACCGAAGATCAGCGTGGGCCTGCTGTAGGTATACGTCTGGGCTATTTATTACCCGTCACCGAAACCGCCTGGCAAAGCAATCGCTTACCTGTCTCTGGTGGGCCGGATCTGATGCCTGGTGGTTTTTACTTGAAGCTAACAGCAGGCTTTGGCAGTTTTCAATAAGCATTGAAAAAAGCGGGCTGGTCTCGTTACAATAGAGATAGTAATTGAGCAAATGCAAACTTTCATGAGTAAAAAAGAGATTTCTTTGTACGGGAGCAAGTCGTGCTGGACGCTTTAGAAAAAGGCTTACCCCGGCCAGGTGACGTGCTGGCTGAGCGCTATGAGTTGATTAAAAAAGTGGGCCAGGGCGGCACGGCTGCTGTTTATCAGGCGCGTGATCAGCAAAATGGGGACATCGTCGCCATTAAATTCTTGATGATCCCTGAGCAAGCCCTGGAACGTGAACGCAAGCAGCGTTTGCGTCGGTTTTTAAATGAAGCTGAAACGATGACTATGCTACAGCATCCTCAAATTGTTTCTGTCTATGCTATCTTTGAAGATCCCAGCTGTCATTTTTTGGTGCTGGAATATTTTGAAGCACCCGATCTCAAGTCATATATTGAGAGTCAAAATCCATCTGAGATTGAAATTTTGGGCTATTTGATCCAAATTGCTGAAGCCTTAGAGTATGCCCATCAACAGGGTGTGATCCATCGAGATATCAAGCCTGAAAACGTTTTAATAGCTGATGGTCAGGCCAAGCTGCTGGATTTTGGAATCGCTAAAGTAGGTGCTGATGAAAACCAGCAGGTGACAACGGATGGGACCTTGCTCGGAACCGTGGCTTATATGTCGCCTGAACAATTGCATAGCAGTCGCCTGACGACTTATCAAAGCGACATTTATTCTTTTGGGGTGCTGATGTACGAGTCTTTGACCCGACAATTGCCCTTTTATGCGGAGAATATTGGGGCCGTGGTGCTGCATATCTTTTCAAAGGCACCGGTGCCACCGATGCATCTGATGCCTGAAATGGGCGCTGATTTGAATCAATTGATTTTGTGCTGCTTACAAAAACGACCGTCCCATCGCTTTTTTTCGGTGGGGCAATTGGCTGAGTTGTTGCAGCATGTTTGGCAGCAAGCCCAACCCTTTGGCCAACTCGATAATCAGCAAATCACTCCTCTACCTCGGATTCGCTATTTCAAAGACTTCCGTTTGCTAGAGGTTTTGCGCACCCTGGTTAGCAATCAGGTCACGGGCTGCTGTCAGGCCTGGACTTCCTGGCAAGAGATCTCGATTTATCTACAACAGGGGCAGATCGTGAAAATCGAATCCGTGAGCCCAGCCGATACGACACAAGATTTACTTAACGATGCTTGCTGTTGGTCTGCAGGAGGTTTTTACTTTATGCCAGGTGCCTTTGACTTAGAAGAGCGCCTGAGTTGGGCTGCAAAGACCGTAAAGGTACTGGATCAAGCTGCGGTTTATTTACAGGCTTACCAAAGCTTGTGGAACGAATACCATGATCACGACTTACCCGAAGTGATCATGCCACCGAGCGACTTGGAAACATTGGCGCTGAGTGAAACGGTGCTGACCTATATTAACGGCCAACGGCGAGTGAATCAAATCTGTGCGCATTTGCAGCGAGATCGCCTCAATATATTGCAGTCTCTTAAAGCTTTAGAAGACCGACAGCATATTTTTGTAGAGCGTGAGCGCATTTAATCTAATACCCGTCGAAAGCCAATACCCGCTCAAGCAAAAGCTTGACGTACCAGTCCCTGGTCGGCCTGGAGACAGCTCTGTTCCGCAGGCTTATTTGCTAGCAGTACAGGTTTTTTCTAATTGTGTCAGACGGGCTTCGAGGGCTTGAATACGTTCAGCCTGGGTTTGTAAAGTGGCGACGCTCAGGGTCATATAGCCATATAAGTCGACCTGATTGCCGTCGGGGCGTAGGGCTTCTTGTGGGGGCTTATCTTCAATAATAAAACCCAGACGGCGTGGCCCTTGAGGCTCATGTTTATATTGCCAGCTGGCCAGGGGCAAGTTTGTCAGTTCTGCCGCCAATTGATCCCGTTCGGCAGGGCTGAGATAATGAATCTCACGCTTGAACTCAGCGCGCGAAATTGGGCAGCCCCCGGGCTGAAGCTTGGGATCGCTTTCAGCACAAATCAGATGCTGATTGCAGTCGTTGCCCAGATCGCAAGTGGCACCTGCTTGTTGGCAGACCTGCCCTTCTTGTTTGTCACCGCAGGTATTGACTATAGGGGGTTGATTGGGACGACCACAGACCGGATCGCCACAGGTACTGTACCAATGTAATTCGGGTGTGGGCTCCAGCGGGGCGGTGGGCTGGCAGGCCGTGAAGAGGCAAGTCAAACTGAGTAAAGAGAGTGGCAAAAAATGTTTCATATTGAGGACTCCTGTTTCGCTGAGTTTTGTATCTGACTTTTGCTTGTTCTGACTTTGATTTCCCAGCCCAAGAGTGTCAATAAAACCAGCCACAGCGGCCAGTCTCCCCAGCGGGTATAGAGGGTGAGTTCGCTATTGAGTTCAGAGCGTGGCACTGAATGCGCCAAATAAGTGCGCTCCAGGGGCCGGGTTTGGGTGTGAATTTGACCATAGCTATCAATAAAGGCTGAAATACCTGTATTGCCGGCTCTGACCACATAGCGCTTGTTTTCGATCGCGCGCAAGACGCCGTGCCCCAGATGCTGATAGAGAGCGATCGCATCGCGGTACCAGCCATCATTAGAGACAATCACCAGCATCGTGGCGCCGGCCTTGACGGATGCCCTGGCGACATCAGGGTAGACCGATTCGAAGCAAATTAAGGTGCCAATTTTGGCGAAAGGCGTTTCGAGTAGATTGGCTTGCGTGCCTGCCAGGACATCTGATTTCATCGGATTGATCATATTGATCAGTGGGCCCAGCAAGGGGAGTTTTTCGAGGGTGGTGCGATAAGGGAAGAATTCTCCAAAGGGCACCCGCTGGCGCTTATAGTACCATTGACTGAGTTCGCCTGCGGGGGTGACCAATACGGCACCATTATAGCTAGAGGCATGCTGTCCCGCCATGGCTGCTGGCACTTCTGATTCAGGCAAGTCAAAGCTGCCGGTTAGAAAGTAAGTATTGAGACCCTTGCCCACTTCGCTAAAAGATTCGGCAATACGAGGGAACAATCGCGGTTGAACGGGTATTGCTGATTCGGGCCAGACCAATAGATCCATATTCTGATCGGGGAAACTGGTTTTGGCTTCCTGTGAGAGTTGCTTATAGATCGTTTCGGTTTGATAAATGTTTTGCCAAAACTCTTCAGCAGAGCCCCATTTTTGACCCTGGGGAATATTTCCCTGGGCCACACCGACCCGGATTTTGGTGGTATCGTCTGCAGGCATTCGATCTTCTAAACCAATCTCAGGCAAAGGCGGCGCATCTGCCAGGCGTGAATAGCCATAGCTCAGGCAGCATCCGATCAAGATAGCCGTGACTGAGAGGGCGCGAAACCCGGTGTAGTACCAGTAGGGACGAGCCTGTCGATCCGGTGTGAACTCAAGTAAAAAATGTGCCAGAGAGGCGTTGACTGCGACAATCAAACCAGCAATCACCAATTGGCCTGTCTGGGGCAAAATTTGTAAGAGCCATAAATTTTGATATTGGGAGACAGCCAGACGTGCCCAGGGCAGAGACACTTCGCCCTGAGCCTGAGCAAATTCCATTAGCATCCAGAGTAGGGCTGGATACACAATTTGACGGTAGCCCGTGGGCTTTAGCCAGGCCAGAATACCGCCCAGTAGCACGATCCAGAGCGAGATGAGCAACGAAATCCCGAGAATACCCCCATAGGCAATCGCCAGTGAAATCGGAGTCGTTACGCCGGGCAGCCAGGTCAAGGGGTGCAATTCTTTGAGCCAGTGAATCACACCAATATAAAAGCCCATCCCAAATATCCAGGAGAAAAAGGCATAAGCGCGTATGGTTTGGGGCTGCTTAAATAAGATCATCAGCCAGGGGGTCATGGCGACCCAAACTAACCAGCCTGTTGAGTGAGTTGAAAAGGCCAGAGCCAATAAGAGGCCTGAAAATAAGCAAATGATGGTTTGGCGCCAGAACGTGGCCGGGCTGTCTTTCATAAGGGAACCGTAGTCTTCTAAATTTTAAAGGAGTATAGCATGGGGTTATTGGCTGGCCATGTTTTGCTGTACGGTTTCGTGCAGAGCCAGAAGCTCTGGAAATTCTACAAATTGTGGGCTGCTTTGGAGTTGCGCCTGGGCACGCTCTAAAAGCGCTTGCGCTTCTTCTTTTCGTTTCATTTGGTGATAGAGAGAAGCCAGCTTCAGTTCAGCTGTGATTTTGGTTTCTGGATCCGTGCTATGGCTGGCCCGGCGGAAGGCGTTTTCTGCTTTGTGGGCATTTTGCAGCTGCTCCCAGTAAATATCTCCCGCTTCAATCCATTGCTCTTTTAATTCATAAACCTGAGTCATACGCGGGTAGAGCTGATGTTCAACAAAAATGTCGAGAGCAGCTTGGGTTTCACCAGCTTCCAGAGAGAGTTGCCCCAATTTGGCCCAGTCTTCGGACTTTTCGTACCAGCGCCGGGCTTCCCGTAAATTCCCTGAGAACTCCAGACTCAAAGCAGCCTTTCTGGCATATACTGGACCTTCTAATTGCACTTGTAAATCGTGTAGTTTGATATAGGCTTTGGCGGCTTTTGCATAGCGTTTTTTTTGAAAATGCCGTTCAGCCAGGGCTTTGAAAATCGGTGTGCCAATCGGTGAGTTGATCACGATATAGCCTACGAATAAGGCCAGGGGTACAAAAGAAATAAACAGCAGCGCCATCGATAAATTGACGGCTGAGCCTACGTTTTGCGGGTTCATCGGGCTTCAAACCAGGCCTTTCCCAGATTAAAGGATTTTAGTTTCAGCTGGTATTTATCACCAAGGGTCTCTTCAATTGCATCGACCAGGTCACCCAACATGCCTGGATAACGTACCATCACCAATTGCGGATCTTTGCTTTCTAGCTGTTTGACCAATGCTTTCAATTCGGGCAAGAGCAGGGCCAATTGATCGGGCGCTAGATCAAAATGCAGGGCGTATTGTTGCCCCTGTGCCAGACTTTGCTTCCAGTGTTGGCTCAGGTCTTTTAAGACCAGGGGCATGGCTCCAGCTATTGATTCTTCGATGACGGCTTTGGTGGTGACATCCAAATTGCCTTTGATCGCCAGCGCTTCAGGTTTGCCCTCACGATTGAGGCGCTGATAAACCTTGGTAATAAAGGGCTCGCCAGAGGAGCTCTCATAAGCACTGACACGGACGGGGATTTGAACATAGGTAAATTCTCCGCTTTGACCGACGACCTCGGGATTGATTTCAATTTCGAGGTAGATGTCAGCGCGGGCTTTGAGAGCCATTAAACGGCTCAACTGCTGAGTACTCGCCTGGCTTTGTGCCAGCAGGGCATCATCCTGGCTAAGTGCACGCCAGACCTGGGCATCGACCACCTGAAACTCGTGGGCCAGCAAAAAATGATTGATACGTTCGATCGACCACTGGGCGTGGGGGCCATTTTCACGGGGGTCTTTGTAATAAGCAGCAATGACTGGGGCATGCAGTTCTTCACGCAATTGCTGAGCAGACAAAATGACTCCGGCTTGCTCAAGCTCCTGGCGCATTTGCTCCAGATTGACCTGATAGAGTACCTTATAATAACGTCCGCCTTCGGCGGTGGTACCCTTACCCAGAATTTTCAAGCGCTTCAGGTATTGTTTGCGTTGGGCCAGCATGCGCAGCAACACGGGCTTGAGTTTTTCTTGCTCTTGATCCGTCTGAATCAGTTCCTTTAAGGCTGAGCTAATCGCGAGTTCTTCGCAATGTTGCATCGCTTCAGTGGCTGAAGGTCCCTGACCCGAAATTTCAATCTCACGAAATTGATAGTCAATGTTTTTGACATCTGCAGCGACCGGGTTGGCTGTTAGCAACAAACTGGCACAAATGAAGGCTTGAATGAAATGACGCATGCCTTACCCTTTCAGCATAAAGACGGCTCGGCCACCACGCATCACCGCTTCATCATTTACAAATTTCATGCCTTCAGCTTCGGCCAGCTCAATGATTTCGTCAAATAGTTCAGCGGGAGAAGCGGTGGCATGGAGCGAAAACTCAGCATGTTGGCCACTGGCATTGAGTTGCTTGACATGTTGTACACCATTGGCCTGAGATAGCAAACGCTTAAAGTCACGGCGTTGCTTGCCGTTTTTATAGCCGTTGAGAACGACAATAAACTCTTGACCATTGACGATCACGTCTTGCCAATGTTGAGATACTTGAGTTAAGACGGTTTTCATTGACTGAGTAATGGCCTGATCGACAGCCAGTTTGGCATTGGCGGCAGAGACCCCACTCATGCTGCCATAACCGGTTTCAGAACCGAAAATCTGACCGGTATAGGTATTGTACATGCGGGTTGCCACACTGGCTTTGCCATTGCCGACAGAGCCATAGGTCGTGACATAGATGTCTGCTTTGAGACGATTGGCAATGGTTTGGGCGATTTGGTCAAAATTACTGGCCTGGGTGCTTGCTGCTGCTTTGCTGACAACAGCATCTTCTTTGCGCAAGCGGTCGATCTCATAGGCGTCTACGACTTTGTAGCCGCGCTCAATTAGCGAGCGATTGAGAGCGGTCACTGCGGTTTCGTTGACTTCAGACTCCAGGCGGTTGCGGCCTTTGAACCAACCCACCACGGCGACTGTTGGGTGACCGACATTGCGGAATTCAGCACCGACCACAGATTTGACATCGTCTTTGAGGGCCTGAGTTGAGACGACAATGCGATAGACAGCCTGAATCACGCCATCAGGGGCTTTGCTTTCGCTGAGCTTGGTAAACGATTTAATAAAACCTTGAGAGCTGGTGCGCACGCGATCGGATTGGGTAATATAATCCTGAACCAGGGTATCGGCCCGTACAAAAACGCCGACAGCCTGAGCAATGGCGTTGCGAAAGGCGTCCTGACGAGCGGCTTTTTCGTCGAGGCCTTCGCCACTAACGGCTTCGAGCACGACTTCGTTGCTTTGCTGTTGGGTAGCGGCTCTTACCGGGGCATAAGTTAAGCTCCCCATAGTCAGTAGTCCCGCACTTAATGCTATTTTGACCCATTGCTGACGCATGCTCACACTCCTCTTAGACTCGCTTATTTTATTATAGCAGGCGCTATTTTTAGATACAAATGACACCGGCTAGACTGATTACGCTGGTCATCCCTTAATTTTTACGCTTCTTGTTAAAATTGGTAAGCCACATAGGCATGCAAGACAGGACCCAGGGTTGTCAAAGGGGAAAATGCCACGGGCTGACCTCCTGAGAAAAAGAACCCATCTGTAAAATAGCGGAAACCGACATCAGCTCCGATCCGATAATGGGGATTGGGTTCCCAGAAAGCCCCAGTTAAGACGGTGCCACCATAAGAAAAACTATTGGGCATACCTGAAAAAACAAAACTGTCCAGCAAAAGCCCGGTTAACAAGCCACCATTGACACCCAAATGCGCGCCCCAGCCACCAAAATGCCAACGCTGGTCGAGACCGATGGTTGAGTTAATCGCAATCGCCGAAGCCCGCGGGTTCTGGACGGGTACGCCGAGTACGGGGGGTTGTTGATTTTGAGCAAATACCGAACGCATAACTGGCAGCACCGTACTGCCCCCAGAGAGGGTGACATAAGTATCGGGTAGATTCAGGCCTTTGAGGCTATAGGCAATATCGAGCTGGACTTGTGGGACAAATAATGAAGCGGCATCAAAAGGCACTTGAGGGTTAAATTCATTCATCATCAGCGGCACGCTGCCTGCACGCAATGCAAACTCAAGCCCGATCAGATCATCTGAACTGGCGGGTGACTTATCTGGGGGTTGACTGGGGCTATTGGCTGTTTTAAATTCGTCACGTTGCTTGATTTGGGCCAGGGTTGTACTCAGACCGGAAGCACGCACCGTATCGTAAGCGGCTTCAGCCAGATAGCTGGCCGGATCTTGTTCGATTTGCTCTTTAAAGGAAGGGATTTTTTTGACGACTTCCAGTACCAGAGCCTGGTGATCCGGGTTTTTGAGATCAACGGTCACGCCAGTTGCCCCTTTGACCACATTTAAGATTTGCTCTATATTGCGAATCGGAATTTCTTTGCTGATTTGCCAGCTTTCCTGGAGTGGCGCCAGGGTTTTGACTTCGGTGGGCGTGACCTGATACAAATCCAGTTTCAAATCCAGTTTGCTTTCTGCCCGAAAAGCCCACTGAGGAGCGTCGCTGCTGCCAGTTTGGTGAGGGCCACTTAAATTCAGCGGTGACCAGCTCCAATTCGGGGAAACGGCAAACGCAGCAAAGGCAACCTGTCGCACGTCAGCCCAGGTCACGGTGCGGTCGTCAAAATTAAAGGCCGGACCGGTTTTTTCGGGGGCCAGATCAGCCGGGTTGGTTTGTTGGTAACCTTTGACAGCTGAGAGAAAGGCTTCTAGGTTGAGATCATTGCCCACTTTAAGCGGCTGATAAGCGTAACCCGGTTGTGCTTGTTTGAGTAATTGAAAAGCCAATTCTCCCAGAGGGCCTTCCTGGGGCTGATAAAAAGCAATGCTTGCACGATTCAAGCTTTGCAGCTCGGCAGCCTGAGCAGGGTTAACGCCTGGATGAAGAACAGGGGCTAATAATAAGCTGCCCAATAGGAGACGGTGAAGTCGTTTCATAGCAAGGAAATCCTTTTTTAAATGCAGACTAGCATAGTTCAAAAGACAAAGACCAGTTGAATTTTGTTCCCTTGGCCAAAAATATAAATAAATAAAGGCTTGATTTCTGCGGAAATCAGCCCACTAAAAAACCGGGGAGCAGACGCTCCCCGGTTCTTGCTTTAGCTAGAGATTAGCCAAATTAGTTAGCGGCGGCGTTTGCTTTGGCCATTGCATCGAGTTGAGCAGCCAGATTCAAGGAGCCATTCTCAATCGTTTTACCCTGCTCGTTGAAAATAGTGAGTTGGGCTTGACCACTCGCATTTTCCTGTGTCATCAGGCTAACGAAACCAGCTGAAGTGGGGTCAGTAAAGACCATCAGTTGGCCATCAGCTTGAACATTGGTTCTCAGGTTGGTCGTGAAAGACTCGCCGCTTGCAGTCGTGATGCGCAAGGTGCCTGCACCTGAACCCTGACCCTGAGCGTTTACAAAGCGGTTCTCAAAGATTTCTAAGCGGTCGCCATTGCTCAAAGTGGTATTTAAGCGAGTCGTGATTTTTGCAGAACCATCGGCCCGGTTTTCGATAAAGCGTGAACCGTTGCGAGTAAAGCCATCAGCCCGTTCGCTTAATTTGAGGTCCAGGTTGACATTGCTGTTGGCACTGGCATTGGCACCGGTATTATTTGCGACGATGACGTCACGAATCACTCCTGAGTCCTGGTCACGGAACTGTAAACCAAAGGCGCTACGTCCTTGCAGATTGGCATTGGTGTTGCTGGTTCCGTTGAGGTCAAGGGTGCTGACATCAAAGTTACGACCGCGTAAACGGATCAAGCTATCTTCGCTGACCTGTGCGCCGCCGGAGAAATCCAGAGCCAGATCACCATTGTTGCTTAAGAAAGCGTTTTGACTCAGACGTGAATCGATGTCAGTACTGAGTTTATTATCGTCAATGCTCAGGTTGCCATCAGCGGCAACGGTAACACCAGCAGTGGTGCCCAGGTCGTTGCGGAAGGTGTTGCTACCTTGATTGAAGATGTTCAGGCTATCTGAGCTGCTCAGGTTGGTATTAATCCCAGTGCTAATGCCAGAGGTTAAGGAACCGCTGCCAGAGGTAGACCCATTCACGCCGGTGTTGACACCTGCATTGATGCCGGTGCTAGTAGAACCGCCACTGTTGGAGCCTGAAGTATTGGTATCGACACCCACGTTAACTCCGGCATTTACGCCAGTGCTTGCTGAACCGCTGCCTGAATTAGAACTGCCAGAGGTACTGCCGCCGACGCTAACTCCAGTGCTCGCTGAGGCGTCGGTGCTGCTAGAGCCTGAGCCATTGCTTGAACCACTGCTGGTCGAGGTAGAGGTTGAGGTGTTGGTTGAGGTACTGCCGCCGGCACTAACGCCACCGTCGCTACCGCCGACACTAATGCCGCCTGAGCCTGATGTGGAAGTGTCAGAGCTGCCACCGATGTTGATTTGTTTGACGCGAAAGCCCTGTGAAGCAGCAATGCGTTGGCTGTCGCTGAAGCTGGCGTCTGCTTCGTGAAAAGAAACGAGGGCTGTGCGAGCCTGGGTATTAAACATGGCTGCGGTGTAACCCTGAGAC